>JAFTRF010000288.1 GCA_017462405.1 Clostridia bacterium
AAAGTCAATTACAATACATTACGGTAAAATAATTTACAACTGCTCTGGCAGGTCTTTAGCCCTCTCCGTCAGCCCGTAGGGCTGACACCTCTCCCGAAGGGAGAGGCAAGGAGGCTTTTCAAAGTTTTAAGCCTGTTTCTTGGCTCTCCCTTTGGGAGAGCTGTCGAGCAAAGCGAGACTGAGAGGGCGAAGTCGGCAACGGCAAAAATCCTCATTTGTGCATCTTGACCATCGGCATATCGCATAAGACAGTTGTTCGACAAGCTGAGCACTCCACCCGGTTCGCCCGGATGGAGTGCTTTGCTGTATATTGATATTTTAATAGCCTGTCATGCGGAAATGTCAGCCCATCTGCCGGCGGAGCGCCTCACGGCAAGCCCGCTTCACCCATGCGCTGCCCGACAACAGCAATCCCGCAATCACCGACGAGGCCAGAACCTGACCCACCAATACCATATTCAACATAAGCAGCCCTCCGATCTGTAAAAATCATTCTGTGATGATGAATTCATTCTGATGCAATCGCGTTACGGATCAAAATCCTGCCTTGGTTAGTCGTTGCTAACCACCATGGACAAAGAAAAGGGATCCTGTGATCCGTCTTTGATTACATTTATATTGTAGCACATAAAACGCACTTTGTCAAGCATTTTTGTACAATGTACAAAATTAAATTTATTACGAAATATTGCACTTGACTTTTTACCTGTCAAAACCGCCCTTGCCTGAAAAGACGAATCTCCCACCCGACAACCAAAAAGGGCCTGTCTTTGCAGACAAGCCCTCCGCCTCAATAATTCAACCCCTGCACCCGGTACTTCGCAAACTGCAGCTTGCTGCGGTTCTCCGTAAACGTCGGGTCGCCGTACCGGATCTGCAGGTCAATGCGATCCTGCTGATCTCCGCGGCATACCAGTTCCTCCGGGCGGATGGCGCCCGCCGGGACACAGAACAGGTGCAGCTCACGGTTCGCCCAATCGTTCAGAATCAGGTACCAATCCTGCGCCAGTACGTCAAAGGTCGGGTTGTTCCAGTAATTGTTGGCCGTGCGGTTCTTCGACGCAAAGGTCACATTGCGGGTAAGCGACACCCCCTGCGCCTGAAACAGCGACACGGCCTGCCCCTTCGTCATGCGCCGCTCCTCGGTCGCGCCCGTCCGCGCCGTTCCGTTCTCTGCCAGCAAAAATGCCACGCTCCCGTCGCGGGCAATGCGCTTCAGCGTCATCTTGATGACGGTATCAATATCAATGCCTACCTCGTCCAGCACGGACTGCACTTCCTTGGACAGCAGGGAGTCCACCAGCAAAAATTTCGGCATCATTCATCGCTCCTTGTATCTGAAATGCATTCAGTATAGCAGAAATCGCCCCGGATGTCAATATGTTTTTATATGTATATAAATGTTTACAGACCAAGCGCAATCCGGATGCGCTTCCGGACGGGAATTCGTTTTCGTATTGCATCACAGAAGCGATTGTGATATAATAAGGTCAATTGATCCCGGACAGGGATTGCCTGGGAAACGCCCGCACCATCATTACATCACAGACAACCTTTCGATTATATTCCCGCCGCAGCCAAAGGAGGCTTGCTCATGTCAATCCGTAAATCCGACCACGATTTCTTCGACGATGCCTTGCGCCAGATCCATCAGGAAGCCCGTCAAGGAATAAAAATCCCGGAACAAACCGCACTCCGCCGGGTCACGGAGACCGTCCGTTCCGTGACATCTGCGGTCACTGAGCCTCTCCGCAAATACATTGACCACGAAAAACAATATATGACCGCCGCGAAAGCAGAAGTCCCACCGCCGCCCGTATCAGCACCGTCCGGGGCAGACGACAGCCCGGTGCGCGCTACACCGCCCGCGACGGAAACGGAACCATCAAAAAATGCAAAAACAGCCGTATCGCGGAAATTTTTCCGGACACCGGGTTCCACAGACAAGCAAAAGAAAAAAGCGCCCCGCGTCAAAACCAAAAAGCCTGCCCGCACTGCAAAAACAACCACGAAATCCAAGACGCCCCACACCGGACAAACCGGAACCGCTCCGACAGCCAGACCCGCACGCCGTCACAACCGCAACCGTTCCCCGATGTTTGCCATTATGCTGACACTGGGGTTGATGCTGACCCTCACAACCGGACTTTGGCTCATATTTGGCTACCGTTCCGCCGAGGCCACCGTTACCCGCTATGCACAGGCATTCTACAAGGGAGATTCCGACACCGTATACAGCCTGTATGACCAGCAACGGCTGAAAACGCTGGCCCTCTACAAGAAATTCAACAACGTGGACGAATTTCTTACATCGGAACGGGAGCGTTTTTCCTATAATTTTGCAAACGATGAGAAATATCTGGGAAAAAATTTCACTATCAAGATGCAGCTGGAGGATCAATCCGAAAAATACCAACTCACACTGGATGATTACGCCGTGTCCTACGAAATCAAATATGACCTGACCGTCCATGAGATGCGCTGGTATATGGTACATATCCAACTGGATGGAAGCAAGTCTTTTGATACCGATTCTTTTCCGCTCGTCCTTGCCCGCATCGGAACGTGGTGGTACGTCGTCGAAACCCCGTCAAAGCCATAGAAATGATGTCAACGTAAGGATTTGTAGCGTGTGACCGCATTATCTTCGATAACGCTACCCTATGGGCTGACGGAGAGGGCTGGCTTAAGTTGACAGCATTCCTCGTTGGGGGAGAATTTCCCGCAGTGACAAAGGGGACAGCCGCCGGTGTTTCTCCACCGATTGATACAGCGCAAAAAAAATTCCGTTCAAATTGAACGGAATTTTTTTATGCTTATTTTTTGCTTATTTCAGGAACCCGCTGACGATCTGCTCCTCGGCCTCCTGCTCGGTGAGGCCCAGCGTCATCAGCTTGATGAGCTGCTCACCGGCAATCTTGCCGATGGCGGCTTCGTGTATCAGCGATGCATCCACATGATGAGCGGTGATTTCCGGGATGGCCGCCACGCTGGCACTGTCCATGATGATGGCATCGCATTCGCTGTGGCCGGTGCAGGCATTGTTGCCGTTGATCACGGAACGGAACACCTGCTGCGACTCCTCGCGCGCCACGGAACGGGACACCAGATTCACGCTGGATCCGGCACCGTTCATATCAACGGTGAAGTCCGTTTCAGCGATCTGCTGCCCGTGGGTCATCAGCTTCTCATGGATGACCAGCGTTGCATCTGCCGCCAGCACCGCACTGGTCTTGCGCAGGGTCGAATCTACGCCTTTGATCTGGGTCGTTTCCATCTCCATGTAGCCGCCCTCGTCCACTTCGATCACGGTGGTGGGATTCATCACATTCTGGCCGTTGCCGTCGCCCTCGCCGTAGTGCTTTTCGACGTAGCGAACCTTGGCATTTTTGCCCACATGGAACGTATGGATGCCGCTGTGTTCCGAATTATCGTCACCGCAGTTGTAGATGCCGCAGCCTGCGATGATGGTCACATCCGCGCCTTCGCCGATGAAAAAGTCGTTGTACACCGTTTCCGTCAGGCCGCTCTGGCTGAGGATCACGGGAATGTGTACGCTCTCACGCTTCGTGCCGGGGGCAATGATGATGTCGATGCCGTCCTCATCGGCCTTGGGTACGATATCAATATTGGCGGTGGTATTCCGGGCCTCCGCCTCGCCGTTGCGGCGGATGTTGTACGCGCCCTCCGGAATCTCATGGAGATCGGCGATTTCCGCCAGCATATTTTTTTCGATGGTATTCATGGTATGCTCCTTCCGCTGTTACAGCTTGTCCGTCAGCACCGGGCACGCGGTCGCCGCGCCCAGCAGACCGGGCAGAACCTCGTCCCGCGTTCCGTCGGACTGCACCTGACCGTTTGCGATCACGATGATGCGGTCTGCGATGTTCAGAATGCGCTCCTGATGCGAAATGATCATAATGGAGCCGTTGATGCGGGTGTGCAGCTTTTCGAACACCTGAATCAGATTGCCAAAACTCCACAGGTCAATGCCCGCTTCCGGCTCATCGAACAGCGACAGCTTGGTGCCGCGCGCAATGATCATCGCGATCTCAATGCGCTTCAGCTCACCGCCGGACAGGCTGGCATCAATTTCGCGGTTGATGTAGTCCCGCGCACACAGGCCCACTTCCGACAGATATCCGCAGGCATCGGACACGCTGATGTTCCGGCCGGCCGCCAGCGTGATCAGATCGCGCACCGTCAGCCCCTTGAATCGGACGGGCTGCTGAAAGGCAAAGCTGATGCCTTTCCGGGCGCGCTCGGTGATGCTTAGTCCGGTGATGTCCTCGCCGTCCAGCAGGATCCGGCCGGATGTCGGGACATAGATGCCGGCAATGATCTTCGCCAGCGTCGATTTGCCGCCGCCGTTGGGGCCGGTCAGCGCCACGAACCGCTGGTCGATGGTCAGATTGATGTTTTTCAGAATTTCTTTATGGTTTCCGCCGTCCTCAACGACGTACGAAATATTTTGCAATTCCAGCATTGTTATTCCTCCTAACGGCTGCCACGGGTCGTATTTGCCTGCGCAGCCCACGCACCTGGCGTTCTTACTATTATACCACAAGCTTCCTGCAATTTTCAATAGGCCGGAAAGAATAATATAAAAAATGGGGGGAGAGGGCGCGTGCCGCAACCATCTTCTCCATCCACCGAAACAAAAAATTCCGCCCAAATTGGGCGGAATTTTTTGTTTCGTTTATTTGTATTTTTCGAAAAACTCCGTCAGCGCCTGCTCAATGACCGGCATCACCTCGCGGGGCTTGCGTTCGCCGAAGAATTTCCGGTATGTTTCGGGGCTCATCCGGATTTCCACCGGGCGGGCCTTTTTTTCACGTGAAACATCCGGGGCCGTTTCCACCTTGAGCATCGTTTCCAGCGTGCCCAGCCGGGAAGCATCCTTCAGTTCATTGGCCTTGGCCAGCGTCAGCTTCAATGTGCCCGTTTTGTACGCGTTCAGCACCAGTGCCTGCTCCGCTTCCGTCAGATACGACAGCGCCACGCCGCTGTTCATCGGAATCTCGCCGCTGTCCACTGCATCCAGCAGTGCCCGGTTCTGATAGGTCAGGCGGATGTACCGCTGGATCTGGCCGGAACTTTCGCCGGTCTGCTCCGACAGCTGCGCGCGGGATTCCTTGTTTTCGGAATTCCGTTCAATTTGGGCGGAATTTTTGGGCCGCCCGGCCTGCCGCTTCATG
The DNA here is from genome assembly GCA_017462405.1 of Clostridia bacterium. Classification (GTDB taxonomy): domain Bacteria; phylum Bacillota; class Clostridia; order Oscillospirales; family Acutalibacteraceae; genus RGIG4076. The sequence continues at coordinate 5,199 of JAFTRF010000288.1, forward strand.
GCCTCCATCCGCAGCTTGTACGCCGCCGCTTTTTCCGAAGGGAGGATTTTTTCCCGTTGCAGGTTGCTGTCCACCATCAGAATGGTCGCGGCATCGTCGTCCAGTTCCCGCACCAATGCGGGGACTTCCTTCATGCCCAGCTGACGTGCCGCACAGGTGCGGCGATGGCCTGCCAGAATTTCGTAGCCGCCACCCTTCGCCGGGCGCACCAGAATCGGGTTCAGGATCCCGTTTTCACGGATGCTCTCGGTCAATGCAGCCATTTCTTCGTCGTCCCGCACCGAGAACGGATGATTTGTAAAGTTATGCAGCTGTACCACCGGCAGCTGCTGGATGCTGTCGGCAAAACTCTGCTTGCCGAAAATATCATCGACCGGGCGCAGACGCTGCCGCGCATCCGGGTTGAATTTCATTGCCATAGGGGGTCATTCTCCTTTCGCGTCATTGCGCCGCGCCGCCGTCCAGCCCCAGATACTCGCGGCAGAATGCCCGGTAGGCCGCCGCGACCTTGCCCTTGGGATCATACAGCACGATCGGCACGCACATATAATGGGATTCATCCACCTTTACGGAGGTGGGGATACGGGCCTCGAAAATACGCACCGCCTCACCATAAGTTTCCTCCGTCAGCGTCATCACCTCACGGTTGATTTTCGATTTGCCGGTATACCGGGTCATCAGCACTCCCGCCACCGTCAGCCGGGGATTGGTGTAACGCTGGATCCGCCGGATGGAGCCAAACAGCTGCTCCAGTCCCTTGCTGCTGAAGATCTGCGGTGTTGACACGATCAGCACCTCATCCGCCGCCGTCCATGCGTTGATGGTCAGCAGTCCCAGCGACGGCTGGCAATCGATGAGAATATAGTCGTATTGTTCCCGATAGCGCATCAGCGCCATCCGCAGGACGTGTTCGCGCCGGTTGACCGTGACCAGCGCCGTTTCCAGCGCCGCCAGATCAATGTTGGCCGGCAGCAGATCCACATTTTTATGTCCGGTGGACATGACGGGTTCCTCCGTCGTTTCTTCTCCATTGATGACATCCGCCATCAGGTCATAGACGGTATGGTTCAGGTTATCGGGCTGCGAGATGCCCTGCGTCTGGGTCAGGGATGCCTGCGCATCAAAGTCCACCATCAGCACGCGCTTGCCGTGTTCTGCAAGGGTGAACGCAAAATTTTCCGTTGTTGTCGTTTTGCCGACGCCGCCCTTCTGATTGGAGACGGCGATCACAATTGCCTCCGACATGGTCATCATCCTTTCCGGCCCGTCGGCCGTTTTGATAAAGGGTCATTTCTATTGTACTCGATTTTTCCGGAAAAGAACAGCCTTTTTGCGAAAAATATTCAAAAAAAAATCCCGCCCAAATTGGGCGGGAAAGGCTGTCGAAAAGTCCATTACAAGACATAATAATAATATACAAATGCATCGCGGGTCTGACTGAGAGGGCGAAGTCGGCATATCCCATAAGACAGTTTTTCCGACTAGCTGCGGGCGGCAGGTTGCCGCCCCTACACATGGCTTTGCTGGATGTCCGTTCGTGTCATAAATTATGGGCAAAGCCCCTTGGCTCTCCCTTCGGGAGAGCTGGCCGCATTATCTTCGATAACGCTGCCGCAGGGCTGACTGAGAGGGCGAAGTCAGCATATCGCATAAGGCAGTTTTCTCGACAAGCTGAACGGAGCCTTCCGGCTTTTTTTCAATTACAGTTCCATGACCAGTTCGATCAGCGGCTTGCGCTCAAAATGCATGGCAATGGGCGCAGCCTCCGCAGCAGGATACCCCATCGGCAGCAACGCTACCGGCTCCAGTTCATCCGCCAGTGCAAATTCGCTCCGCACCACCGCCGGATTGAAATGCATCACCCAGCACGACCCGACTCCCAACGCTTCCGCCGCGAGCATCATGTGCGTCGTCACAATGGATGCATCCACCACACCGCTGTCGGCACCGTCATACT
>JAFTRF010000289.1 GCA_017462405.1 Clostridia bacterium
CCAGTACATCCGGGGCATCATGTCCGGCAACGAGGTCCGGGACTGGCTGAGTATGCCGCCGGCGGACGGGCTGGACGAAATGATCATTCTGGAAAATTACATTCCCCGGCGGATGGTCGGGGAGCAGAAGAAGCTGACCGGGGGTGAATAAATGCAGAAACGCGTTATCAACCTGTCCGACGTGAACCGCCGGGAGGAAAACGGCAAGCTGTATCTTGAGGGCTATTTCGCCCGGTTTCATGAGCCGTACGTCGTGTGTGAAGGATGGGAGGAAACCATTGCGCCCGGTGCATTTGCGGATTGCCTGGCCTCCGGCGACGATGTGAAAGCCTTATGGAACCACAATGCAGACATCGTGCTTGGCTGTACCGGAAACCGGACGGTACTGCTGTCGGAAACCGCATCGGGGCTGTTCGGCTCCATCGAGATCAACCGGAACGACAGCGATGCCATGAATGCATATGCCCGGATCCTGCGCCGGGACGTGTCCGGTTGTTCGTTCGGCTTTGATGCCGAATTTGAGGATTGGTTCGACGAGAACGGCATCTATCACACCCGGATCACCCGGGTGACGAAGCTGTACGAAATCAGCCCTTGCACGTTCCCGGCTTACGAAAGCACCACCATTGCCGCCCGCAGCCGGGAACGGCTGAACGAAGTGCGCGAAGACTTTGCCCGCCGCCGCCGGACGGCATGGCGGCAGCAGATGCGCCAGGAACTGAAAGGATGAAACAAGCATGGCACTGAAAACCTTGCTGCTGAGACGCAGCATTGACCGCAAAAAGAGAGAGCTGGACACCCTGCGGCAGAAGAACGCCTCCTTTGCCACCCGCGAAGCGGAGCTGGAAGCCGCCATCGCGGAGGCGGAAACTAAGGAACAGGAAACGGCCGTCAATGAGGCCATCGAAGCCTTCAACGGCGAAAAATCCGCTCATGAAGCGACTGTACAGGCACTGGAGGACGGCATCGCCGCACTGGAAACCGATCTGGCCGCCGCAGAAGCCGCAGAACCGGCTGCACCCGATGCAGCACATACCGAAAGGAGCAACAACATCGTGCACGAGAGAACCAAATTTTTCAACATGACCATGCAGGAGCGGGACGCTTTTATCGGCCGCCAGAGCATCAAGGACTTGCTGCAGCGCGTCCGTGAACTGGGCCATCAGACCCGGAGCGTGACCGGCGCAGAGGTGACCATCCCCACGGATGCGCTGGACCTCATCCGCGAAAACATCGGCACCTATTCCAAGTTGTACAAGCACCTGCGCGTCCGCCGCGTCAACGGCAAGGCCCGCCAGTCGGTGATGGGTGCGGTGCCCGAAGCCGTATGGACCGAAGCCTGCGCCTCCCTGAAGGAGCTGACGCTGGACTTTTCCGGTGTGGAGGTAGACGGCTACAAGGTCGGCGGCTATATCGCCATCTGCAAGGCTACGCTGGAGGATTCCGACGTGGCACTGGCGTATGAGATCCTGTCTGCGATCGCACAGGGCATCGGTCTGGGCGTGGACAAGGCATCGGCATACGGCACCGGCGTCAAAATGCCGCTGGGCATCGTGACCCGGCTGGCGCAGACCACCAAGCCGGAGAACTACCCGGCACAGGCCCGTGAATGGGTCAACCTGTCCGCGTCCAACATCATCACCATCCCCGCGGAGAAAACCGGCGTGGCACTGTTTCAGGAACTGATCAAGGCCGCAGGCAAGGCCAAGGGCAAGCACAGCCGGGGCGCGAAGTTCTGGGCGATGAACGAAACGACCAAGAATACCCTCATCAGCGAAGCGCTCACGTTCAACGCGGCCGGTGCCATTTATTCCGGTATCAACGACACGATGCCCGTCATTGGCGGTGCCATCGAGGAGCTGGAATTCATCCCGGACAATATCATCCTCGGCGGCTACGGCGACCTGTATCTGCTGGCAGAGCGGGCAGGTGCTACGCTGGCCCGCTCGGATGAGTGTATGTTCGTCGAAGACAACACCGTCTTTAAGGGTACGGCCCGCTATGACGGTCAGCCGGTGATCGCGGAGGGTTTTGTAGCCATCGGCATCGGGGGTACGACTCAGACGTCCGAAATGACCTTTGCCGGTATGGAATAAACAGGCGGTGACGGGGGATGGCCGATTACAAAACGCTGGTGAAGCTGGACCTGCAGCTGCACCACAACGCATTTGATGTATTGCTGGAGCAGTACATCGACGCGGCGCGGACCTATATCCGCAAAGAAAGCGGCAAAGAAGTCACGGACTCGGCGGACGATGTCCAGCTCGTCGTGATGTATGCCGCCTACCTGTACCGTAAGCGTGCCGCCCCGGACACCAAAATGCCCCGGATGCTCCGCTGGGCATTGAACAACCGGGCATTCGGAGGGGACAACCATGTTACATGATGCTGGAATGCTCCGGGTATACAAGCTGGAAAACACGGCCCCGCCGGGTGCGATGCCCGTGGAACGGCTGGTGGACATGGACCCGCCCTGCGAATGCTTCTACGGCGAGAAGACCATCGGCTACGGTCGTCAGTATGCCGCCAAAGGCGTACAGGAACAGGTGGATATGCTGGCGCAGATCTGGCAGGACCGCCGGGTGCGCATCGGGCAGTATGCCGTCATTGACGGCGAACAGTACCGCATCCAGCACGTACAGCATTACACGGACGAGGACGGGTTGGCGGTTACGGACCTGACCTTGCAGCGAAAGGATGAATTGTCCGGGTAAGTACGGCATATACGGACGGACCTCTTGCGGTCAACTTCAGAGGTTTGTGTGACCGCAGGCTCTGACCTCTTTCGTCTTGCCCTTCGGGCAATCCACCTTCCCCAGCATTGGGGAAGGCAATGAAACTCGGAGCTTTCACCGTGTTTTTGAAATACTGGCTATGCTCTGGAACAGCTTGGCTTCCCCGATGCCGGGGAAGCTGTCACGAAGTGACTGAAGAGGTTAGAAGCTGAAGACATCGCTTAGCTTTAAGTTGACAGCACATCAGGGAAAGGGTGGACGGTATGACGTTGCAGGCGAAGCTGAAACGGCTGGGTGAAGCACTGGCCGGGCTGGGGGTGGCCTGCCATCACTATTGGCGGCCCAAAATGAAGCCGCCGTACATCGTGTGGCAGGAAAACGGGGAAGACGGCGCGATGTACGGCGACAATCACAAACAGGAATCCACCGTCGGCGGTACGGTGGATTATTTCACCCCGGTGGAGTTTGACCCCGTGGCGGACCGTATTCCGGCGGTGCTGGAAGAACAGGTGTCATACTGGGCGTTGAACAGCGTACAGTATGAACCGGAAACGGGGCTGATCCACCACGAATGGACGTTTGAGGTGGGCTGATATGGCACGAGGCGTGCATTTCGCCTTCAAAGGCGGCGAGGAATACCTGCTGAAACTGACCCGGCTGTCCGACAGCAGCGACGAGCTGATGCGGCGCATGGTGTATGCCGGTGCCGATGTGGTGACGGATGCCATCCGGGACGAGATTCAGCGTCTGCCGGAGATCCCGCGGGGCGAATACGGCACCCGTGACCAGATGCTGGCCGGGGTCACGGCGGAACAGAAAGAGGGTCTGCTCGATGGGCTGGGCATTACCCCCATCAAGCACGAAAACGGCGGATTCAACGCCAAAATCGGCTTTGAAGGATACAACAAAACCCGGACAGCCCAATACCCGAAAGGCCAGCCCAACGTGCTGATCGCCCGGTCGGTGGAGAGCGGGACCTCGTTCCGGCAGAAGCAGCCGTTTGTGTCGCAGGCGGTCAAGGACAGCCGGAAATCGGCCGTACAGGCCATGCAGAGCGTATTCGACGAGGACACGAAAAAAATCATGGAATAACCGCCCTGCGTGGCAGGTGCGGCAAGGGAGGACAATATGGCAAACGGCAAAGTATGCATCGGATTTTCCAAGCCGATGGTGGCGCAGTACAGTGCGTCCGCCGGTACGGTGACGTACAGCGGATGCATTCCGCTGGCGCGCGGCGTCAGCATCAACATCGAACCGACGGTCAGCGACGACAATATTTTTTATGCGGACAACATCGCCGCCGAAAACGAGGGCGGCACCTTTATCGGCGGCACCGCTACGCTGGAAACGGATCATCCGAACCCCGAAGCGGGCAAGATGATTTTCGGCCTGCCCGATGAAGAAGAAATCACGGTGGGCGAAAAGAAAGTCAAGATTCGTTCGTACGGCGACAAGGCGAAGCCGC
>JAFTRF010000290.1 GCA_017462405.1 Clostridia bacterium
ACCCGCCGCCAGAAGACCGCCTTCGCCAAGATGCAGGCCACCGGCGACGACTATATCTTCATCAACAACTTCGATGAACACATCACCTGCCCTGAATCCCTGTGCGTGTCGCTGTGCGACCGTCACTACGGCATCGGTGCCATGGGTCTGATCCTGATGGAGGAGTCTCACGTGGCCGACGCCAAGATGCGGATGTACAACTCCGACGGTTCCGAGGGCCGGATGGACGGTACCGGTATCCGCTGCGTGGCGAAGTACCTCTACGACAACGGCATCGTACCGAAGGAAGACATGACCATCGAAACCGCCAGCGGCATCAAGCACGTGCAGGTCTACACCCGCAACGGCAAGGTGAATTCCGCCTGCGTCCACATGGGCAAGCTGAATTTCAACACCGACTCCCTGCCCTGTACGCTGCCGGAGCGCACCGTCATTGACTATCCGGTGGACATCGACGGCACCGAATACAACATCACCTGCGTGTCCGTGGGCAACCCGCACTGCGTGGTCTTCGCCAAGCGCGTGGATGCGCTGGATCTGGAGGAACTGGGTCCCAAGTTCGAGAATGCGCCCATCTTCCCCGAACGCACCAACACCGAATTCATCCGTGTGGTGGATGCCAACACCATCAAGATGCGCGTCTATGAGCGCGGCAACGGCGAAACGATGGCCTGCGGTACCGGTGCCTGCGCCGCCGCTGCTGCTGCGGTCGCCAACGGCCTGTGCAAGATGGGCGACGACATCACCGTCAAGGTCAAGGGCGGCGATCTGATCGTCCGCATCCTGCAGGATGACGTATATCTGACCGGTAACGCCAAGCTGGTATACACCGGCGAAGTGCAGTATTGATGCATTGATCGTGTTTTTCTGAACAAAAAAGCCTGCGGTTCGCCGCAGGCTTTTTTTTGGTTGAATGAATGATGAAGAATGAATAATTGCAGAAGCGGCGGAGCCGCCGGCTTTTATCCTCGCCAGCTTTCCCTTAAAAAGGGGAAGCCGTATCCGGCCGGGAGTGGTGCGCTTGCAGAGAAGATTGGCGAAACCACAGGCTTCTAACCTCTTCAATCAGCGAAGCGGTCGAAAGAGGTTAGAAACAGAGGTACGCACTCGCTTCACCCGATGCGTCGAAATTTCTCATTTCGCCGTTATTTATGAACAAATTGTAAATTCTTCATTCTACGGAAATTTCTTTGTATTTTTTGTCCCATTTTTTCGGAAATCATCGTTTATATAGATGTAAGCGCTTATTCTACAAATTGAGGATGGGAGGGAATGGCATTGTTTTTGCGGAACTTGTTTCAGTCGGCAGAAGCACACCGGCAATTCGAGCGGATTTACGCCGATTGCCGTACGGCGATGCGGGGCTATGCGCTTCGGCTGATGAACGGCGACGAAGACCTCGCCGATGACGTGACGCAGGATGCATTCATTCGCATTGCGCGGAATCTGCCGAAAACGGCCGTCATGGACGCGGCGGCACTGCACGTATATGCCCTGAAAACCGTGCGTTCTGCTGCGGAGGATCTGATGCGAAAGCGAAGGCATTTTCCGGTACTGGTGCGGGACGACGATGAACCGGAGCCGGAACCAGGCAAAGGCGGTGACCCGGTGCTTGACGCATTGTGCGAGAAAGACTCGGTCGAACGGATCGCCGGGTGCATCCGGCGGCTGCCGGTGAAGTACCGGGAAATATTCTACTTATATTTTGTGGACGAGCTGAACCTGCGGGAAATCGCGGAATCGCTCCGGATGTCACCGGACACGGTGCGGCGGCGGTTTTCCAGAGGAAAGCAGCTGCTGGCACAGGAACTGAAGAAGGGAGGAATTCTGGATGATGGAACAACATGATGCACGCGCCCGTCTGCGGCAAGCGATGCGGGAAGCGTGTCTGGCGGATTGCCGGGCACTGGGCGCAGATGCCACGCCGGAGGATGATGCATTCCGGATGCGGCTGGAAAAACGGCTGTGGGCCGAACGGGCCACCCGGCGGCGGCGCATGGGGTTCCGGGCCGCTGTGGCCGCCGTACTGGTCATGGTCATCGGTATCACGGTTCTGTTCGGTGTGGACACCCTGTCGGCACGACCCGAAAAAGAGTACACGCTGACCTATGTGCCGCAGGACTGCATCCAGTCGTACCACTATACCAGCTCCGACAGCGCATACACCCGCTGGACGGATCCGGACAGTCCTGCACAGCTGCTTCTGCTCCAGAACAGCGTTTCCGTGGATGCACTGCTGGATCTGACGAACTGCGACACGGCTCCGGTCAAAGTGATGGATTGCACCGCTATGCTGTACACCAAGCCCGGCTATGCGGCGCTGTCGTGGCAGTTGGACGGCTATTATTTCACGATGATATTCAGCGGCAGTAATGCCTCCGACACATTGCTTGCACTGGCACAGCACCTGGTCCTGCGGTAAGGAACGATTCCCCGCCGGGGGCTTCGGCAACGCGCCAGATGCCCGGTTTACAGGGCTGTGTCGGATGTGTAATTTCCGGGCGGCAGGTTGCCGCCCCCCCACACATGGATTTGCCGTTTCGCCAACATCCAACCATATTTTGTATCATTGAAAGGAGTGGTTTCTGCAATGAAGACCATCAAAAATACCACCATAATGCGTCTGACGGCGCTGCTTCTGATATGCCTGCTGCTGACCGGATGCAGCTTTGGCGACCCGTCAGCAATCAAGCCGGAACCTTATGACCTGAATCAAGTCGTCCGTCCGGAATCCTCCGGACGGTATCAGATCAACTACACCTTTCCCGTCGATGATCTGACCGTGCTGGCGGACGCAATTTTCGGGAAGGGTGCGTACACCTACGATGAGGCCGCAAACCTTGCATTCAATGACCGGCTCCGGCTGTCCTGCTACGATGCTCCCGGCGTAAAGGATGCGACCCTCGCCAGCGGCACCCGCTGGATTGATCTGGAGATGAGAGGACACGACAATTACTACGCTGCTGTTCCCTCAAGCCTCTTTTACCTGTACCGGTCAGAATCCGGTCTGGCGTTTCTGAATTCGGTCGCCGACCGCCCCACCAGGGATGAAAAATATCAGCACGCACTCGACCACACCGAGTACATCATGCAGGCCACGGGGCTGCCCGAATACAGCGTAAAATTCAGCGGCAAGCTGTCTGCCAAGGCACTCAAGCAGACGTGGAGCGAATATGTCCAGCGGGCATTCAACGCCAACGGCACCATGCTCGGGGAGATCATCTTCAGCGACGTATATGTCGTGATTTACCGCATTGCTCCGACCGAAATCCCGGAGCATCTGAAGACCCAGCTGAGCAGCATGGACAATGAACTGTACGCTCTGTTTGTGTATGACAAGGACGGGCTGACCTGCGCCCGTATTTCCTGTGTCCCCGAGGTGAAGACCATCGAGGAACGTGAAATCAATGTTTCACTGGAAGAAGCCTATCAGAAAGCGCTGAAACGGGTGAACCGGGATGATGTGGTGCTGGTGAATGCCTACTTCGGGCTGGAAGCAGAAGGCTTCGCAAGCAATTCCACCTCTGTTTCCATCCCGGTATACAATGGCGCGTGGACGTTCCGTTTCGTTGCTCCGACGCTGATCGGTGAGCTGCCCAAGCATGAAGCTGAATTACTGACCTCGCTGGGCATCCGTGGGCGGTATAAGGAAATCATCGCCACTGTGGATGTGAACACCGGTCTCAGCTGGACGGGCGCATGGAAGTATTACAGCAATATGGATTGACGACCGGACCGACTTGTCGTGATTCCGCTGAATAACGCATGAAAAAGCTCTGTTCTGCAGCACTTTGCTGTGGAACAGAGCTTTTTTGAGTCTATGCCAATCGTTGGGGGGAAGCATGACGGCTTCTCCGTTTTCGAAGATCATGCGGTCAGATCTTCCATTCCGTTGTCGGGTCTGCATCTTCTGCCGGGAAGTGCTTGTGCTGCCATTCCAGCAGGAATGCAATACATCCGGCGGCCTGCCGCTCCATCGCCGGGGTCAAATATTCCGGCTCGAAATTTTCGGCGGTGATCTGCCCCTGTTCTGCGTAAAAGTTCAGCGCTTCCACCCGGTCTTCCGCAAAAATTTCCGGCAGCAGGTTTTTCCGTTCCTCCGTTACATACCGGACATATGCCGCGCGGATGGATGCTTCGACATATGCCGCCGGGGTCTGCAGAAATCCGAGCGCCGCCGCCTGTCGTATGTCCGGCTGGTCAAAGTCAAACGGCATATTCGGCAAAATAAGCCGGCGCACACCAATCCATGCGAACGGCCCCACTTCTCCCCAGCCCCACCAGCGTACGGTCAGCCTGCTGCATTGATAAAATGCATTGCCGCCGATGCGTGTGACCTTGTCCGGGATGGTCATATCCGTCAGGCTGACACAATCGCAGAATGCACGATCGTCGATGGCGGTCACGCTGTCCGGGATCTCAATGTGTGTCAGGCTGCGGCACCCGTTGAATGTACCGTAGTCAATGGAAGTCAGCCCGTCCGGAAGCGTGATGCTTGTCAGCCCTTTGCACCAGCCGAATGCATTGTAGCCAATTTCCGTGACGGCGGGCGGGATCCGGATCCGGGTCAATTTGCCGCACGAATTGAATGCACCGTCTCCGATACGCGTGATGCTGTCCGGCAGCTGCACTTCCGTCAGACCGCCGCACCAATCGAATACATGATTGCCGATCTGCGTGATACGCTCCGGGATGGTGATTTTCGTCAGTTTCGGGCACCAGAAAAATGCCTGGTCGCCGATCTGCGTCAAGCCGGGCGGAAATGTGATGCCGGTCAGGCTTTTGCACATACCAAATGCACGCTCGCCGATGGCCGTCAAGTCATCCGGGAAACGCACATAGGCCAGACTTTTGCACATTTCGAATGCACGATGGCCGATCGTGGTCACACCATCCGGAATCGTGACCCCGGTCAGACTTTTGCAGCCATAAAATGCTTTGTCGCCGATGGCGGTCACACCGGACGGGATCACCACATCGCCGCCGGGGCCGGTGTATTTGGTCAATATGTCGTTTTTGATGATGAAATCGTTCATGGATGCTGCTTATTCCACCACCGGCACTTTGACCGTCTGCCCGGCGGGGATATGGAAGTGTACCGAGCGTTCGGGGTGATCCAGATCGTGCCAGCAAGCATCCACATCAATCGCCGAGGGGTTGTACACCATCGTGCGTCCCACGCTCCATTGCAGGCGGCGGTACGCTTCCACATAATCGCAGATTTCGATGTTGGTGGCATACCATACATAATCATGGCCGCCGATGAACGGCAGAAACTCCTCCATGATGTGCCAGTTGCGGTCCTTTTCGAATTCGTAGGAATGTCCCCACAGATAGAACAGCTTGCAGTCGCCGTAGCGGCCGACCGGCTTCAGAAAAGCCTCTGCCAGCGCCATCAGCTGCGGGTCTTTGTGGTGGCAGGTCGTGGGCATCCGCATCCAGTCCTTCGGGACGTCAAACCGGCGGGTGTCCTGCACCGTCCGGGCATATGAAACACCGCATTCCTTCAGTACCTGTACCGTCTCATCGTTGTAAGAACTGTACGGGTATGCCAGACCCCGGATGACCTGCCCGGTGATGCGCTCTAGCATTTCCTTGTCGGCCAGCACTTCGCGCATGACCTCGGCCGGCGGCATTTTGCCCAGCATGGGGTGGGTATAGCTGTGCATCGCCAGTTCCATGTCATCCCCCATGACCTCCAGACATTGCTTCGGGGTCAGCGACGCCCACGTGCCGGGTGCGCATTCCCGCTCCTCTTTGGCGAGGCGGCCGGAAATGATGTTGAACGTGCCGCGCACCCCATAGCGGCGCATCATGTCCGCCAGCTTGAGGTCGCAGGTAATGCTGTCGTCGTAACTCAGGGTGACGGCGTGGGTGCGACCGCCGGGAAATCGCATGAGTAAGTGTTTCATAGACAGGCTCCTTTCGGTCAATAAACAGATGATGTCGGATGATCGTTTTTGAAATATATGCGGTCAATTGGCGCTATTCCGGACGCTCCGGGGGAAGCGGGCTTGCGTACGTGTTCAGGGGCGGTAGCCTTCCACGTATGCGTTGTCAATGAGTATTTCCATCGGACTGTCGTAACACACCAGTTTGATGACGGCTGCCCCCTCATAATCCATTTTTATATCTACGGTGAGGGTGGCGCTGTCCTTGGTCAGTCTGGGGCTGGTGTAGTACGGTCTGCCCCCGCGATTGCTCGCGTGCGCCTTGCCGTACACCTCGATCACCGCCCAGCCGTCGCCGCAGGCGGCAGACGGATCGACGGTGAAGGTCAGCCGGGTAATTCCGGTGTGGCCTTTCATGTATGCCGCCAGCTGCACCGTCCCAATTTCAATGTCGAGACCGCCCATGGGATTTGCCTGCAGCTTGTACAGGTTAAAAATATCGTGTTCCTTACCGGAAGCGTCGGTGACGGTTGTACTGCCGTCGGTACTGTTCTGAAACAGTCTGGTGAAGCGGGCGTTGTCCGCCTCGTTGTCCACATAGGCATAGAGTCCGTGGTTCATGTAGCGGTCAAATTGTGTACAGATCTGCTGCAACTCCTCATCGTCGGGAAGCAGTTCCCAAAGCTTCTGGAGCTGTGCCCACGTCCGGTTCATATCTGCGGCAGCTTTGCTTCGCAGATCGGTCAGCATATCCGTCCGGAACGCCGCCAGACAGCGGTCAGCCGCCGCCTGTGCCTCGGCACCGTACCGGGGATGTTCCACCGCCTGCCGGTAGGCTTTGATTGCGTCATAGTGCATTTCTTTGGACTCGTAGTGCTTGCCTGCACTCAGCTGCTGCTCCATTTTCCCCACTTCCAGCAGGAAGGCATAATCGGCTTTGGTTTGCTCGGAGCAGTATCTGCTGCCGACGATCCGTCCCATGATGTCCCGTGCGCGGGAATAGGCTTGTTCTGAGTCCGGATAGTGCGCATAGACTTCGGCGGCCAGCGCATCGAACTTCTGCCGGATGTCCTCCGTCAGTATCGGGTCCTGACAGGCCCGGAGGAGTTTCTCGGTGCGGGTGATGTAGCCGGGCAGGCTTTCATCGTCGGCGGTGTGCAGGACTTCATAGTAACGGTCAAATTCTTCATCGAAGCGATTCAGCATTTTGCGATTGAAAATCCACCGGTGAAACTCACTGTCCTCCACGCCGGCTGCATAGATCTGCTCAAACCGGCAAATAGATTCCTCGTCGAAAGACCGGATGGCTTCATGTGCCGGGGAGTGTGTATACGTGTGCGCAGCCGTTATGACCCCGCTTGCCAGACACAGTACCGTCCAGAACCACAGCATTTTCTGCCGGGAGATGTCCGCGTTCTTTTTCATTTTGCCGGTCACTGGTTTTCACTTCCTTTTCGCTTTGTTCGTCTCTGAATGGGATGCTTTTTTCATGTTTGCCGCCTGCACTCAGGTTTTCGTCAGAGGCAGCAGCCACTCGTGCGGCAGCAGCTTTGCTACCACACGGTAAAACCGGAAGAAAGCCCGGTCGGTGTACACGGCACGGCCCGCAGCGGCAGCCTTCAGGCTGTTGCGCGCCACCTGCGCCGGGTCACAGTACGGCAGCGTGGCGAAGGTTTTCGAATTTTCCTTGCTGATACCGGCCACGGCGAGGAATTCCGTTTCCATCGGGCCGGGGCAGGCGGCGCATACATTGATGCCGTGCGCTTTCAACTCATAACGCAGGGAACGGGAGAAGCTGAGGACATAGGCCTTGGTGGAACTGTAGACCGTCATGCGGGGGTTGGGACAGAACGATGCAATGGAGCAGATATTCAGCACAAAGCCGCCCGCGGACATATACGGTAGGGTAATGTTGGTCAGTGCCGTCAATGCCCGGACATTCAGATCCACCAT
>JAFTRF010000291.1 GCA_017462405.1 Clostridia bacterium
CCGGAGGGAATGCAGATGACCACCCGTGCCCGACGGAACAGGCTGCCTTTCATGGCGCGCCGGATGAAATGCTTCAGCATCACTGCGGTAATGTGAAAATTGGCAATGACACCGTCTTTCAGCGGACGCACCGCCGCAATGGAACCGGGCGTCCGGCCGATCATCTCCTTGGCTTGGGTACCGACCGCCAGCACATTTTCCGTACGGACATCCACTGCGACCACCGAGGGTTCGCGGATGACGACGCCTTTGCCCTTGACATATACCAGCGTATTGGCCGTACCAAGGTCAATGCCGATTTCCTTCACAAATATGGACATTTTTCCGCTATGCTCCCTTCTCTGTACCAGCGTTCTGCGCCGGAACAGGGTTCAATCATCCAGATAATCTGCCAGCCGCTTCCACCGCATATGGCATACACGTCTGGTGAATGCGACGTGTTCCAGCCTCATGATTTGTTCACGGGACAACTGGAACTTCTGCGCCACTTCTTCCAGCGTACGGCGGCGACCGTCTGCCACACCGAGCTGCAGGTACATCACAGCCTGTTCCCGTTCCGTCCAGCGGAATTTACGCGCCGTTTCCTCAAATTCTGCCAATCTCTCCGCATATTCGGGGGATTGATCTGCTTCTTCCGGCATATACACGCCCGCTTTTGCGAGAATATCGGCAAGTGGCAGTTTGTGCTGTGTCTGTTCGCGCAGTTCCCAGCGCGCCTTGCGTTCCATCTGGTACACATCCACCGGGCTGACCTGCAACATACGGGCCACTTCTTCCCGCGTGTGCGGCTGACCGTCTGCCAGACCAAGCCGCAGAGACAGCACGTTCTGTTCTCTTTCTTCCCAGAACGCCTTGTACTCCTCGAACTTCGCCCGGATGCTCTCCTGATTGGCCAGGATTTCTTCTTCCGTTTTGTTCAGCATTCCAAAAAATTCCGCGTCCGGCAGCGGGCATCTCTTGTTGATCTGTTCGTTCGCTTTCTGCATATTCATCGCGACCTTCCCTTCTCTGCTGAAATATTTGTCAGCGGCTGTTCAATCCTCCAGAATCGCCCGCAGCGGGATCCTCCGGTGGATACGGTACGGTTTGTGCAGTGCCTTGAGTGCAATCTGCATGACCCGCGTCGTCGTCACCTGAAGCTCTTCTGCCACTTCTGCCACTGTGTGCGGCCGGGTTCCCTCCAGACCGATCAGCAGCGTCAGTACGCGCTGTTCAATGGGCAAATATTTATCCCAGTACGCCATCAGATCTTTCATTCTTTTTTCCGGTATCTGATTGGACAATTCCTCCGTTTGCACGATGTTTTCCTGCGTTTCCGTCGTCTTCTCCGTCATTTCGTTCCCCTTCCGCTGCAATCACCGTGGCTGACAAGGGTTGCTCAATCAGTCCAGAAAGTCCTTCAGCTTCTTGCTGCGGCTGGGATGACGCAGCTTCCGCAGCGCCTTGGCCTCGATCTGGCGGATGCGCTCACGGGTCACCTGAAACTCCCGGCCCACTTCTTCCAGCGTGCGGGAACGGCCGTCCTCCAGACCGAAGCGCAGGCTCAGTACCTTTTCTTCACGGGGAGTCAGCGTACGCAGTACCTCCGCCAGCTGCTCCTTCAGCAGGGTGTGCGAAGCAGAGTCCGCCGGTGCGGGGGTGTCGTCGTCGGCGATGAAATCGCCCAGATGGCTGTCCTCCTCCTCACCGATGGGGGTTTCCAGCGATACAGGCTCCTGTGCCACGCGCATGATCTCGCGGACCTTTTCCACGGGCATATTCAGTTCGTCAGCGATCTCCTCTGCCGTGGGTTCACGGCCGCTGATGTGGAGCAGCTGCGAGCCGACCTTCTTGACCTTGTTGATGGTTTCCACCATATGTACCGGGATACGGATGGTACGGGCCTGATCCGCAATGGCGCGGGTAATGGCCTGACGGATCCACCACGTTGCATAGGTGGAGAACTTGAAGCCCTTGGTGTAGTCGAACTTTTCCACGGCCTTGATCAGACCCAGATTGCCTTCCTGAATCAGATCCAGGAACTGCATACCACGGCCGAGGTAGCGCTTGGCGATGGAAACCACCAGACGCAGGTTGGCTTCGGACAGACGCTTTTGCGCAGCTTTATCGCCGTCCTTGATGCGGATGGCCAGCGCGATTTCCTCTTCCGGCGTCAGCAGCGGCACACGGCCGATTTCCTTCAGATAGACCTTGACCGGGTCGTCGATGGCGATGGAGGTGTCGCTTTCATCGCCGCCGTTGTCGTGGGCACTCGATGCGAAAGATTCCAGATCCGACAGATCGGACATATCGCCGAAATCCTCCACGATCTCCACGCCCAGTGCTTCCAGCGTGTCGTACAGCTTTTCCATCTGCTCGGTGTCAAAATCCAGATCACCGGTCGCATCCAGAATTTCCTTGGTGGTGAGCTGGCCCTTGGCCTTACCCATTTCGCTCAGTTCACGGATGGCGTTTTTCTTCTCCTGCAGTCCCATATTCATGTTCCTTTCTTTTCCACAATATATATTACAACAATATTCCTGTCTGATGAAAGCGGATTTTGCCGGGTCTTCCTGATTTTCATGAAATCCGGTCCGCTATTGTTTTTTCCGGCGCAACGCTTCCATCTGTGCCAGAATGGTTTCGTCATCGGCCTGCGCCAGCTCCTGTGGGGTCATTTTCCGGTGTTCCTCGCGGATGACCCGGATGTAATCCCGCTCTGCCGCCCGATTGTTCGCGTTTGCGTTGTTTTTCGCCAGAATTTCCGCAATGCGGCTCATTTCGTCCGGCGAATGGTCCTCCGAAAAGACCGTCAGCGCCACCGTTCCTCCTGCGGGATGGCTTTGCA
This sequence comes from Clostridia bacterium, assembly GCA_017462405.1. Taxonomy (GTDB): domain Bacteria; phylum Bacillota; class Clostridia; order Oscillospirales; family Acutalibacteraceae; genus RGIG4076. The sequence goes on from JAFTRF010000291.1 coordinate 2,828, forward strand.
GATGCTCCTGCAGCCGGATGTACAAATTGCGGTTGAAATCCGTGGTGAATTCCTCCGCAGGCAATGCAGCAAAAACCTCCGCTGCCCGGTCGGGATTCCGCATCAGGTAAGCAATCAGTGCCTCCTCCGCCCGCGCCGCCTTGATGTGGGCGCTGCGCTGCGGATTGATGCTGTCGCGGACACTACCGCCGGTGTCCCGCACGATCTGGCGATATTCCTTGGCATTGTCCTCCTTCTGGCGACGGCGGCGGCGCTGATCGATCTGACTGAGCAGGGTGGCCTTTTCCACCCGGAACTCGCCCGCCAGCTTGCCCGCATACACATCTGCCTCCAGTTCTCCCGTCAGGTCGGCCAGCAGCTCAATGGCCTCCCGCAGAATATTCACCCGTCCGTCCGCCGAATCGGGGTCATATTTTGCCCGGATTTTATTCAGACGATATTCCACATCGTTGCCGGATCCGTCCAGCAGCTGACGGAACCGGTCTGCGCCACGGGTGCGGATAAACTCGTCCGGGTCCTTGCCTTCTGGGATGGTAATGACCCGTACCTTCAGTCCCGCATTGCGCAGGATGGGAATGGCCCGCTCCGATGCCTTCTGTCCGGCCGCATCGGCATCGTAGCACAACAGCACCTCCTTGGCATAGTGCGTCATCAGCTGTGCCTGCTGCTGGGTCAGCGCGGTACCTTGTGTCGCTACCGCAAAATTAAATCCAGCCTGATGCAATGCGATGACGTCCATCGGACCCTCGGCCAGCAGCAGCCGCTGTCCCCCTGCATTTTTGGCAAAGTTGAGCGCAAACAGGCCACGCCCTTTTTCGAATACCAGCGTTTCCGCAGTATTCAGGTATTTCGGGCCGTTGTCGCCCACGGCTCGTCCGCTGAAGCCGGTCACATTACCCCGAACGTCAATGATGGGGAAAATCACCCGGCCACGGAACCGGTCGTAAATGCCCCGGCCGCCACGGGATGCCAGATTGGCTGTCACCAGTTCCTCGTCCGTAAAGCCCAGCTTCCGCAAGTGATTGCTCAACCCCTGCCAGCTGTCCGGCGCATACCCCAGCCCAAACCGGGTGATGATGCCGTCGCTGAGTTTGCGCCCGCGCAGATACGCCAGCGCATCGGTTCCCTCCGGCCCGATCAGGCACCGGTGAAACCAGCGCGCCGCCTCCCGGTTGGCTTCCAGAATCCGCATCTTGATTCTGGCGGTACCGTCGTTGCGCCGGGTGTCCTCCGGCATGTCCAGCCCGGCCCGCTGGGCCAGCATTTTGACCGCCTCCATGTAATCCAGATTTTCGATCCGCCGCACAAACGTGATGGTATCGCCGCCTACATGGCAGCCGAAGCAGTAGAACGAATCGTTTTCCGGATACAGCACAAAAGACGGGGTCTTCTCACCGTGAAACGGGCACAGGCCCATCAGGTTTTTGCCGGACCTGCGCATACGCACATACGACGAGACTACCTGTTCAATGGGGTTGGCATCCTTCAGTCGCTGCAAAAATTCCTCCGGTAATGCCATACATCCGCCTCCTTTCATCGTCCGTAAAAAAAGGCCTACACTATATAAATATGTCGGAAAAGCGTTTTTCCCTTTTTTATTTTCAAAAAAACACAAATTTTTTTAGGAAAATATTTTCCGGCAACGGGCCGGATTCTTCCGTATGCTGACTGTCATATAAGGCCCGCATTATAATAATATGTCGAAAATGTGTTTTTCCCTTTTTTATTTTCAGAAAAAACAAAATTTTTCCGAAAATAAAAAACATTGCCCGTAAACGAACAATGTTTTTGTTGGATTCCTCAAACGACAGATCTGCTTCACCATCTGCGATCAGTTCAACCGTTCCCGCAGTAACTTGAATTTATCATTTTCGCAGAAAATGTATAAATTTAAAAATTACTCCTCAAACGGCAGATACGCTTCACCGTCTTCAATCAGTTCCGCGCTTCCCGATGTGGCATCTGCCAAAGCCCGTTCCAATGCCGGAATATCCCCCGGTACAATATGAAACGTAATTGTGACTCCTGCACCGTATTCCGTGTCGTCAATCACGGCGCCTTTCTGACCCAGAATCCGTACCACGGTATTGTATTGCCCGTAAGCGCATTCCAACAGGCAGGATTTGCACATCCGCATGGTGACAATGCCCGCTGCTTCTACCGCATCGTTGGCTGCTTTGCTGTAAGCCCGCACCAGACCGCCGCCGCCCAGCAGGATGCCGCCGAAATAGCGGGTCGTTACGATCAGTGCATCGGTGATACCCCGCTTGGTCAACACGTCCAGCGTCGGCATTCCGGAGGTTCCCTGCGGTTCGCCGTCATCGGAAAAGCGCGCCGTCCCGGACCGCAGGACATAGGCATAGACATTGTGGGTAGCATCCCAGTGCTGGCTGCGCAGCCGCTTCAGATGCTCCAGTGCTTCCTCCTCGGTCGTCACCGGGAATGCCCGCCCGATGAAGCGGCTGCGGCGCTCCACAAATTCCGCCTCCGAAGGGGCACGCAAGGTTTTGTATTCCATGATTCGATTCTCTCCCTGCTGTCAGAATAGAAAACAGGAGCGGCGCACGGAAAATGCACCGCTCCTGTGAAGAGACATAACTTACTTCTTGCTGGTCAGACCGAAACGCTTATTGAAGCGATCGACACGGCCGCCCGTGTCAACAAGCTTCTGCTTGCCGGTGAAGTACGGATGGCACTTCGAGCAAATTTCTACGCGGATGTTCTCCTTGGTAGAACGGGTGTTGATCACATTGCCGCAAGCGCAGGTGATGGTAGTCTCTACATACTTGGGATGAATGGCCTCTTTCATTCTTGTCACCTCTTTCGACGAACCGTATCGATGAACGGATATTTGACATTCAGC
>JAFTRF010000292.1 GCA_017462405.1 Clostridia bacterium
GAGGGTGAGACCATTGCCGTGACTGAGCCGTATTTCATCATTGACGGGCGGATGCCGATCCTGCAAAAGGAGCTGGGCGGCAATTTCCTGTGCTCATGGGACACACCGCGAAAGTACGAGCCGTTACAGGATGGCGAAATTTACTGCATGATCGTGTGGCAGGGCTACATCAACAGCAGCGTCGACGACCCCAAGGACCTGGAAACCATGCCCGTCAGTTATACCACGTATAAATTATCGGGACCGCATACGCAGGCCGGTTACGAAATGGACGAAGAAGAGTGGCGGGCCAATTTCCAGTGGCTGACACGGACCTATGACCTGCAAAAGTACATGACACCCTGACAAAAAATCCGCTGTTGTGCAAACGGCGGATTTTTTTCTGCAGAAAGCCGGAAAAAGTGCCGCAGGGATTTGACATTGAGGCCGATTTGTTTTAGAATAATGATATATGCAGAAATGCGGTCAAATGCAAGCCATCGAATCATATTACGGGAAAGGACGGCATATAATTATGTTCGGAAAGCTGCGTTTTCTATTGGCAATGATCGTAGGCAAGATTCTGGAGTGGGGACTCCGGGTGTTTACGGGACGGGGAACCAATACCCCCGGCATCATCATGCAAAAAATCTGCCCGGATATTCTGGGGCGCTTCACCATGCCGAAGCTGGTCATCTGTGTTACCGGTACCAACGGCAAGACCAGTACCTCCAATCTGGTGACTCACGTACTGCGGGCGGATGGCCGTAAGGTGGTCAACAACTCCAAGGGTTCCAATATGGCACCGGGTCTGGTGTCGGCGCTGCTGACCATGTCGGATCTGAAGGGCGTCGTACACGCGGATGCGGCAGTGCTGGAAGTGGACGAGCGTTCCTCCCAGTACATCTACCGCTACTTCACTCCCACCATCCTGCTGTGTACCAACCTGTTCCGCGATTCCATCAAGCGCAACGGCCACAGCGAATTCATCTTCGACAAAATCAATGACTACCTGCCGGGAAAGACCACGGTGCTGCTCAACGGCAACGATGCCATCTCCGGTATGCTGGGCAACGGGGTCAACAACCAGATTTTCTATTCCGTGGACCGTACTTCTGCCAGCACGACGGAATGCGAAAATACGGTATGCGACATCACGGCCTGCCCCAAGTGCAGCCATCGGCTAAAGTACGAATACTATCACTACCACCACATCGGCGTGCCGGTGTGCCCAGAGTGCGGATTCCGGATGCCTGCATCCACCTATCGTGCGTCGGACGTGGATTTTGAAGCCAACACATTCGTATTCCACGACAAGAACGGTGATAAGGTAACGCTCCCCTTTGCGGCGGGCAACCTGTTCAATGTATTTAATGTCACGGCGGCAACGGCAGTCTGCCGGATGGCAGGTGTATCGCTGGAACTGATCGGCAGCTCGGTGTCCGACCTGTCAGCCAAAACCGGCCGTTTCCAGGCAACGCAGGCCGGTACTCGCAAGATCGTGTCCATGCTGTTCAAGAACCAGAATCCCATTTCCGGTTCTCAAAGTCTGAATTACCTGCGGAACATCCGCGGCGAAAAAGATGTGGTGCTGGTAGTGACGGACTCCAAGGACAAGGTACATGGCCACGAGGACATTTCCTGGCTGTACGACACCGACTTTGACACCCTGCGCTCCGATGAAGTCAAGCATGTGCTGATCGGTGGTACCCGCTGCTACGACGTGGCCCTGCGTCTGGTACTGGAGGGTGTGGACGAGCAGAAGCTGCTGCTATACCCCGAATACGATGCATTGGCCAAGGACATCTGCGGCAAGACCGGAAACTACAGCACCGTAGTGATTTATTTTGAACTGTATGCCGTACCGGTGGTGGAGCAGCTGAAAAAAGCGCTGCTGGGCCGCACCGACGGATAAGGGGGAGAGAATCATGAAAAAAATCGTCATCGAAGTGCTTTATCCCGAATACTGCAACCTCTACGGCGACCGGGGCAACCTGAGCTGCCTGTTGTATAAGCTGCGGCAGGCCGGTGTGGAAACCGAGGTTATTGAAACCGGATTGTTTGATGTGCCGGCATTTGTGGACCGTCCGGTGGATTTTCTGTACATGGGCCCCTGCACCGAGCGCCAGCAGGAGGAAATCATCCGTCGTCTGCATCCGTACCGCGATGCACTGGCGGCACGGATGCAGTCCGAAGCCGTTACGCTGGCTACGGGTAATGCGTTGGAAATGTTCGGGGAATACATCCTGCGTCCGGATGAAAGCCGGGTAGAGGGATTGAATCTGATGCCGATGCATGCCAAGCGTTTCAACCGCCTGCGTCACAACGAACTGTGTGTAGGCGAATTTGAGGGAATGAAAATCACCGGATTCAAAAATCAGCTTAGTCACACTTATGGGAATAATCCCAATCCGTTTTTGCAGATGCAGACCGGTACCGGCATCAATCCGGAGGTCAAGCAGGAGGGCTGGCATACCGGCGGCTTCTTTGCAACCTATCTGATCGGTCCGCTGCTGCCGCTGAATCCGCCCTTTACGGCATATCTGCTTCGCCGGTTGGTACCGGAGTACCAGGCAGCACCCATGCCGTTTGAAATGGAAGCCTATCATCGTCGGCTGGAAGAATTGAAAGATCCGGCGGTGAATCACGGTGGACACTGAGTACATCATACGAAAGGACCCTTGCAAATGAAAACATGGAAATATCTGGCCGGAGTATTGGCAATGGCTATGATTCTGACGGTGGCTGTGGCCGGGGCGTTGACCGCTTATGCGGAAGATGGTGACGCGTCGGTTTCGTCAGCGGCTTCGTCGGAATCGGAACCGGAGACTTCCTCCGGCGCACCGGAGGCCGATCCCCAAGAAGGCACCTCCTCGGAGCCACCGGTTTCTTCCGAACCGGCCCATACCCATCAATATGACACGACGGTAACGGAGCCGACCTGCACGGCGTGGGGCTATACGACCTACACCTGTTCGTGCGGTCACAGCTATACGGATTCCTCCAAATCCGCACTCGGGCACAAATATAAGGATACGGTGATCGCGCCAACCTGTACGGAAAAGGGTTATACCA
>JAFTRF010000293.1 GCA_017462405.1 Clostridia bacterium
CAGCGGGTGGAACATAACAGAAAAGCGAGGGAATTTTATGTCAAACAGACTTTTTCAGGGCGTGATCCATCAGATGAAAGATGCGGTGGACCGCACCATCGGCGTCATTGACGAAACGGCCATTACCATCGCCTGCAGCGAGCTGGGCAAAATCGGTGAAGTGAACGAAGAAATCACCACCGACATGATGAACAGCTCCGAGGCTTTTGCGATCGGCGGTTACACGTTCCAGTCGTTTGGCAACAAGCCCCGCATGGAATATGCAGTATTTGTGGAGGGTACGGACGATCTGGCGCGGAAGTATTGCGCCCTGCTGTCGGTATCCATGACCAGCATCAAGCACTATTACGACGAGAAGTATGACCGCGGCAACTTCATCAAGAATGTGATTCTGGACAATATTCTGCCCGGCGACATCTATCTGAAGTCCCGTGAACTGCGCTTCAACTCCGACGTCAGCCGGGTGTGTATGCTGCTCCGCATTACCTCCAAGACGGATATTTCCATTTATGATATCATCCAGAACCTGTTCCCGTACAAGTCCAAGGATTTCATCATCAATATCAACGAAACGGACATCGCCATTGTCAAGGAGATCCGTTCCTCCATTACGGCGGAGGACCTGGAGAAGCTGTCCAGCTCCATTGTAGACACCCTCAGCACCGAGTTCTACACCCATGCGGTGGTGGGCATCGGTACACGGGTGACCAGCATCAAGGATCTGGCCCGTTCCTTCAAGGAGGCACAGATTGCGCTGGAGGTTGGCAAGGTGTTTGACACCGAGCGCACCATCATGCGCTATGAGAATCTGGGTATTGCACGGCTGATTTATCAGCTGCCCACCACGCTGTGCGAAATGTTCCTGCGGGAAGTGTTCTGCCGCGGCTCCATCGAGTCGCTGGATCAGGAGACGCTGTTTACCATCCAGCGTTTCTTTGAGAACAACCTGAATGTATCCGAAACCTCCCGCAAGCTGTTCGTCCACCGGAACACGCTGGTGTACCGTTTGGACAAGATCAAGAAGCTCACCGGTCTGGACCTGCGTGAGTTTGAAGATGCCATCGTGTTCAAGGTGGCGCTGATGGTCAAGAAATACCTGACTGCGAACCCCGTAAAATACTGATCCGGACGGATTATATGAATGATGGAAACTCTCCGGCTCTGTGCGTAATGCTTCGGAGCAGGGGAGTATTCCGTTTTTTGGGGGTACAGCAATTTATGGAAAGGAGTTTTACTGATTTATGGTAGAGTTTCGCAACGTATCAAAAACCTACGACAACGGAACCAAAGCCCTGCGCGATGTCAGCCTGAAAATTGAAAAAGGCGAGTTTGTGTTCATCGTCGGTGCATCCGGTTCCGGTAAAAGTACATTTCTCAAACTGATTATGCGCGAAGAAATGCCCAACGACGGCGAGATCATCGTCAATGGCCGCAAGTTGTCTACCCTGCGGCACCGGGATGTGCCGCACCTGCGCCGCAGCATGGGCATTGTATTTCAGGATTTCCGCCTGATCGATAAAATGACGGTGTACGAAAATGTGTCCTTTGCGATGCACGTGGTGGGGGCTTCTCCCCGCAATATCCGCAAGCGGGTACCGTACATTTTGTCTCTGGTGGGCCTGCAGGACAAAGCCCGGTGCTATCCCAGCGAGTTGTCCGGCGGCGAGCAGCAGCGCGTGGCGCTGGCGCGCGCGCTGGTCAATAATCCGCTGATGATCATCGCGGACGAGCCCACCGGAAATATTGACCCCACGCTGTCCTATGAGATCGTGGAACTGCTCAATGAAATCAACCGCCGCGGCACGACGGTGATCATGGTGACCCACGAGCATTCGCTGGTCAAGCGATTCCGCCGCCGCGTGGTGGAGATCAACGACGGATGCGTGGTCGCCGACAGCGCACAGGTATCCGTGCCGGCCGCGGAATAAGGAGGACAGAAAACGATGTTCAAATGGCTGACAAACTGCATTTATCTGACCAAGGAGGGCATCCGCAATCTGTGGTGCAACCGGATGATGACCTTTGCATCCATCGGTGTGCTGGTGTCGTGTATGCTGCTCAGCGGAGGCTCGATGCTGATTTCGCTGAATATTGCAAACATTCTCAAACAGGTAGAGAAAAACAATCTGGTGATGGTGTATCTGAATGACGATGTGACGGAACTGGAAGCGATCAAAGTGGGCACCGCCATGGAATCCATCTCCAACATACTGGAAAAAGAACTGATTACCCGTGACGAAGCCCTGCGGCAGATGATGGAAAAGGTGGAGAACGCCGATGCACTGCTGGAAGAACTGCTGCAGGACAATCCCCTGCCCAACAGCTACCGGGTGACATTGACGGATCTGAGCAAGTACGACCAGACGATTGAGGAACTCAAGGCACTGGAAGACGTGCAATCGGTACGCGGCGAGAGCGAAACCTCGCAGCAGCTGGTGCAGATCGAGCAGACCATCACCGGCGTATTGCTGTGGATCATTCTGCTGCTGGTGATCGTGTCGCTGTTCATCATCACCAATACCATCCGGGTGACCATGTACAATCGCCGTCGCGAAATCAGTATTATGAAGTCTGTAGGCGCGACGGACTGGTTCATCCGCATCCCCTTCATCGTGGAGGGCGCCATCATCGGTGTACTGTCCGCGCTGCTGGCGACCCTGCTGCTGGGCTATGCCTATACCAATATTGATTGGGGCAACGGCATGGTGTTGTGGGATCTGGTGGCCTTTGAGAATTACAAGATGCTGTTCCTGACGGCCTTTACGGTTGCAGGTATCGTATTCGGCAGTATCGGCAGTGTGATTTCCATCGGCCGGTATCTGAAGGACGAAGGAGGAGATGTCTTTGAATAACAAGCGATACGGCCGCCGTGTATTGTCGGCGGTGCTGTGCGTCCTGCTGTTTTTCAGTATGGTAATGCTGCCGCCGGTGCAATCCGAAGCGGCATCGCTGGAGGAACTGCAGGCCAACCTCAGCAACCTGAAGGAGCAGCAGGCGGCTCTGGACAATAAGCTGGCGGAACTGAAAAATCAAGCTTCGTCGCAGCAGGCATATCTGGATCAGCTGAATCAGAAGATCAGCAACGCACAAAGCCAGATCAATAATCTGAATGCACAGATCGAGATGTACGACGTCCAGATTGTACAGAAGGAAAAGGAAATCAGCGAGGCAGAGGACCAGATCAATGCAGACTATGAGGTGCTGAAGAAGCGCCTGAAGGTGCTGTATATGATGGGCGAAGCGTCCATGCTGGACATCGTGCTGTCTGCCGAGAGCGTGACGGACTACTTCAACAAAGCAGAATTCGTGTCCGCCATCGTGAAGCACGACAATGAGATCATCGAGCAGATGAAGGACCGGACCAATGAGATCCGGGAGGAAATGAAAGCCATTGAAGCAGACCGTGCGGCAGTGGCACTCATCCGCACCGAGTACGATCTGCAGAAGATGGAGCTGAACATTGCGGCTTCCGAAGCCAAACGGGTTGCAGCTGTGCTGGCACAGCAGGCGGCCGATGCCGAAGCGCAGAAGATCGAACTGCAAAAGAAATACGATGAAGCCGACAAGGCCATCGAGCAGTGGTGGATCGAGTACAACAAGCAGCAGCAACAGCTGCAGCAGCAGAACCAGATTGTTGGTACCGGTACTTTCATCTGGCCCATGCCCGGCTATGCCAGCAAGAAAAATCTGGGCGATATGTTCGGTGCGGGCCGCGGTCACCGGGGCATCGACATCAACGGCGCCAATATTTACGGCAAGACCTTCATCGCGGCCGACTCCGGCCGGGTGGCATATGTATCCTACAATGACTCCATTTACGGCATTTACTGCATCATCGACCACGGCAAGGGTATCACGACCCTGTACGGCCATTGCAGCGGTCTGCTGGTGAAAAAAGGCCAGACCGTAACCAAGGGCCAGAAAATCGGCTATGTGGGTGAAAGCGGTATCGCAACCGGACCGCACCTGCATTTCGGCGTCCTGAAAAACGGTGTCGCCATTGACCCCATGAAGTATTTCAACATTGGCGGCTGATGCGCCCCTTTCAAGAAAGGACCGGATGACCTATGAGAAAAAGACGCGTACCCATTGGTGTGGTCATCGCGCTGATGGCGATTACGGCAACTCTGACACTGACCCTGACCTATCAGTACGCAATGAACAGCTTCAACGATCAGGTGAAAAACGTGGCGGAACGACAGAAAATGTACGGACGCCTGTACCAGATTGATAACCGTGTGCGGGACTATTTCCTGTTTCCCGTGGATGACGCAGCCATGTTTGATGCCATTGCGGAGGGTTATGTCAACGGCCTGAAAGACAACGGCACCAAGTATCTGCCGCAAAGTTTGTGTCTGAAAACACAGCAGCAGATTCAGGGACTGGAAAGCGGCATCGGCATGGAAATTGCCATGTACGGTACGACCCGTGCGGTAGTGACCAGGGTCATCCACAGCGGACCGGCGCAGCTGGCCGGCGTGCAGGCCGGAGACTTTCTGGTCGGCATCAATGACATCGTGCTGGACGATACGTGGACGCTGGAACGCATCGAAAAGCTGCTGGCCGGTGATGCCGGTACCGAGCTGATTCTGAAAGTGCAGCGCACCAACGAGGAAGGGATACCGGAGGATCTCACATTTACGCTAACCCGACGGGAGTATGAGACGCAGACCGTGACCTACCGGATCATCGAAGGACTGGGTTATGTGCGGATTTATTCCTTCAATGAACGGACGGATGAAGAATTCCGCGAGGCGCTGGTGTCGTTGGTCAATACGGGCATCAACGGCTTGATCATCGACGTGCGCAACAACGGCGGCGGTGTGATGGAATCGGCGGCTGCCATTGCGGACACTTTGCTTCCGGCCGGTACGATTGTGTCGTATTCGGGCCGCGATGGCGTGAAAAAGCCCATGTATATCTCCGACGGCGGCCAGACAGATCTGCCGCTGGCCGTGCTGATCAACCAGAACAGCGCCAGTGCTTCGGAAATGTTGGCGGCGGCCGTGCAGGATTACAACAAGGGGCGCATCGTCGGTGTACAGAGCTACGGCAAAGGGACGGTGCAGGAACTGCATACATTCTCGGATGGCTCCGGTCTGTATCTGACGACGGCGTATTTTTATCCGCCGTTCAGCAGCAGTTTCCATGGTGTCGGCATCACACCGGACATCAAGGTGGAGATGTCGTATACCGGCAGTCTGGATCTGCTGGACGAAACGACGGATCTCCAGCTCAGTGCGGCGGTCAATCTGCTGAATCAGAGCGGTCAGTTTGCACCGGTGGATCCGGAATTGCCCACCACGTCCGACGGGGCCTCCTCGGATGAGACGGCTTCCGGCGACAGCGCCTCCGGAGACGCTTCTTCCGGCGAAGACACGACTTCCGGCAACACTTCTTCCGATGCAGCATCTTCCGGCGAAAGCGCATCCAGTGCATCGTCGCAGGTCATCGGCTATGCGGAGGGCTGCAGCGATTGCATCCGCTCGTAAACGAACTCAAAACCCGCTTCGGCGGGTTTTTTGTTTGCGCTTTTTTGTATTGCGGGCTTGTATTTGCGGGGCAAATTTGCTATAATAACGAAATAATGCGAAAATATCGCCCTGTAGCGGCGGGCGGCTTCCGGAAGCAGAATGCCGCGAAAAATCCCGTGGGACCGCGCCAAATTTCCGGTCCCGTGAATCGAGGAATGAAAAATTATGACTGAAAAAGAAAGAGTATATCAGCAGGAATGTGCCGTGCAGGTGCGGGAAATCATGGAAATCCGCGCCCGCGGTCCGCAGCCGCTGGCCAGCGTACATGTATTCGGCTGTCAGCAGAATGTGGCAGATGCCGAACGCATGAAGGGCATGCTGGCGGAGATGGGTTACGGCTTTACCACCGATGACGAAGAAGCCGACCTGATCCTGTTCAATACCTGTGCGGTGCGTGAACACGCAGAGGATCGTGTATTCGGCAATGTGGGTGCATTGAAGTCCATCAAGCGCCGTCATCCGACCACGCTGATCGCACTGTGCGGCTGTATGGCGCAGGAATCCCATGTGGCGAAGAAGCTGAAGGAAAGCTATCCCTTCGTGGGATTGGTGTTCGGTACGCACAACGTCCATCGTCTGCCGGAACTGCTGCTGGACAGCCTGCTCCATGGCCGCCGGGTGTTTGCCTGCGAGGACAGTGCCGGTGAGGTGCATGAGGGCATCCCGATCCATCGGGACGGCACCATCCGTGCGTGGCTGCCGGTGATGTACGGCTGCAACAACTTCTGCACCTATTGCATCGTGCCGTACGTGCGCGGACGGGAGCGGAGCCGTACGCCGGACATGGTGCTGGCGGAAGCACAGGACATCGTGAACAATGGCTTCAAGGATATTACGCTGCTGGGACAGAACGTCAACTCCTACGGCAAGAATCTGCCGGAGCCGGTCAGCTTTGCCAGCCTGCTGAAGCAGACGGCGGAGATCCCCGGTGACTTCTGGGTGCGTTTTATGACGTCGCATCCCAAGGATGCCACGCAGGAACTGTTTGATGCCATGGCTTCCAGCGACAAGATCTGCAAGCATCTGCACCTGCCCTTCCAGTCGGGCAGTGACCGCATTCTGAAAAAAATGAACCGGCACTACGACCGGGCCAAATATCTGGAACTGGTGAAGGCTGCCCGCAAGGCGATGCCGGACATCAGCCTGACCAGCGACGTCATCGTGGGCTTTCCCGGCGAGACAAGGGAAGACTTCGAGGAGACGCTGCGGCTGGTAAAAGAAGTGGAATTCACCAGCCTGTATACCTTTATTTATTCACCCCGTGAAGGTACTCCCGCAGCAAAGATGGAGGACCCCATTTCCGCAGCGGAAAAATCGGCGTGGTTTACCGAACTGTGCAAGGTGCAGGAAGAAATCGCCGCCCGCCGTTGCGCGAAGATGGTGGGCAGCACCGTCAAGGTGCTGTGTGAGGGCCGGAGCGAAAAAGGCATCGTGTCCGGACGGACCGAGGGCAATCTGGTCATCACGTTCCCGGCAGAGGCTGAGGTCGTGGGCCATTTTGCAGAGGTGAAGATCACCAATGCCCGCAACTGGACGCTGCAGGGCGAACTGGTGAAGGTGTATCAATAAGTTGGATGCCAGACAATCATGTATGATTTGTGAAAATACGAAAGGACAAGTGTAATTATGGATATTTTGGAACACGCCCGCGCCATCGGCCGGCAGATTCAGATCGATGACCGTTACCTCGCACTGCGCGCTGCACAGGAAGCCAGCGATGCCGACGGTGATCTGCAGCGGCTCATCGGGGAATTCAACCTGAAGCGGCTGGCCATCGACAACGAGCAGGCCGCCGAAGACCGTGACGACGACAAGCTGGCCCGCTACAACCGTGAACTGCGGGTGATTTATGCCGAAATCATGTCCAACGACAACATGAAGGCTTACGAAAAGGCCCGCGGCGAACTGGATGCACTGCTGCAGCGGGTGATGACCATCATCCAGCGTTCGGCGCAGGGCGATGATCCCGATACCGCCGATCAGGAAGCCTCCTGTAGCGGGGATTGCTCCCGGTGCGGCGGCTGCCACTGAGGGCAGGCATAAAATTGCGAAAAGGGAGGGAAAGCTATGGCAGAATATTCGCCCATGATGCAGCAATATCTGAACACCAAAGCGCAGTATCCGAACTGCATCCTGTTTTACCGGCTGGGCGACTTTTATGAGATGTTTTTCGACGATGCCAAGCTGGTATCCCGTGAACTGGAGCTGACGCTGACCGGACGGGAGTGCGGTCAGCCGGAGCGGGCCCCGATGTGCGGTGTCCCGTACCACAGCGCCGAAACTTATATTGCCCGGCTGATTGCCAAGGGCTATAAAGTGGCCATTTGCGAGCAGATGGAAGATCCGGCGACCGCCAAGGGCATCGTCCGGCGGGAAATCATCCGTGTGGTGACACCCGGTACGGTGCTGGAAGGCAGTATGCTCGACGAGGGACGCAATAATTATCTGGGTGCGGTGTATCGCGGCGTAGCCCGGTGCGGCATCTGCTTTGCGGATGTATCCACCGGTGAGGTGTATGCCGCCGAAATCGACGGTGAGGGTGCAGAAGAATCCGTATGCAGCGAACTGTCGCGCTATATGCCCCGTGAAGTGCTGTTCAACGACGCATTTCTGGATTTCCGGCAGGCGGGTGCATTGCTGCGTGACCGTCTGAACGCCAACGGCGAACTGCTGGACAACGCGTGCTTTGAACCGGAGCAGGCGCGGGAGCGGGTGCTGGTGCAGTTCAGCAGCGCAGAACTCAGCGAATTGAAGCTGGACGGCAAAACGGAAGTCGTACAGGCACTGGGCGCACTGATCGGTTATGTGGCCGAGACGCAGCGCACCGGCATGGAGCGCATCCGCACATTGACCGTATACGAGCAGACGCAGTTCATGCGGCTGGATCTGACCGCCCGGCGCAACCTGGAATTGACGGAAACCATGCGCAGCAAAGAGAAAAAAGGTTCGCTGCTGTGGACGCTGGACCGTACCCGGACTGCGATGGGCAAGCGGCTGATCCGGGCATGGATCGAACAGCCGCTGATCCAGTACGGGCGCATCCTGCGCCGCCACGATGCAGTGGAAGAACTGATGGAGGACGGCGAGCGCCGGACGGCGCTGACGGATGCATTGGGCAGTGTGTTCGATATGGAGCGGCTGATGACACGGGTGGTGTACGGCTCGGCCAACGGACGAGATCTGCGCAGCGTGTGTGCTGCGGCACGTCAGCTGCCGGAGCTTCGGGCACGTCTGAGCGGCGCAAATGCACCGCTGCTGCAGGAACTGTACGGCCAGATGGATCCGCTGGAGGATGTGGCAGACCTGATCGATCAGGCCATTGTCGAGGACCCACCGGTGACTATCCGGGAGGGCGGTCTGATTCGTTCGGGGTACAATGCCGAACTGGACCTGCTGAAGGGTGATATGACCGACGGTACTGGCATTGTGGCACAGCTGGAGGCGAAGGAACGGGAAAGCACCGGCATCCGCAGCCTGAAGGTTGGATTCAACCGGGTATTCGGTTATTACATCGAAGTGACCAATACGTACCGCAGTCAGGTACCGGAGCACTACATCCGCAAGCAGACGCTGACCAACTGCGAGCGTTACATCACACAGGAACTGAAAACGCTGGAAAACCGCATCCTTGGTGCCAAGGAACGGTCGGTCCAGCTGGAATACGAATTGTTTGACCGCATCCGCCGCGGCATTGCCGGAGAACTGGACCGCATCCAGACCACGGCGCGGGCGGTGGCACAGCTGGACGTGCTGTGTGCCTTTGCCGAAACGGCGGCGCGCAATCACTATTGCCGTCCGACGATGAATGCCGAGGGGCGGCTGGTGCTGAAAGACAGCCGGCATCCCGTGGTGGAACTGCTGCGAAGTGATGTGCCATTTGTCCCGAATGACGTGCATCTGGATGACAAGGACAACCGGGTGGCCATCATTACCGGCCCGAATATGGCGGGTAAATCCACCTATATGCGCCAGACGGCGCTGGCCTGCATCATGGCGCAGTGCGGCAGCTTTGTGGCGGCCGAAAGCGCAGATCTGTGTGTGGTGGACAGTGTTTATACCCGTGTGGGTGCATCGGACGACCTGACCTCCGGCCAGTCGACCTTTATGGTGGAAATGGCAGAGGTAGCCGACATTCTGAAAAACGCCACGAACCGCAGTCTGCTGATCCTGGATGAAATCGGACGCGGTACCTCGACCTACGACGGCATGAGCATTGCCCGTGCGGTGCTGGAATATGTGGCCGATAAGAAGCGGCTGGGGGCCAAGGCACTGTTTGCGACCCATTATCATGAATTGACCGTGCTGGAAAAGGAAATTTCCGGCGTAAAGAATTACAATATTGCCGTAAAGAAAAACGGCGATGACATTACATTTCTGCGGCGGATCGTCCGTGGCGGTGCAGATCGCAGCTTTGGTATCGAAGTGGCCAAGCTGGCCGGCGTACCGGACAGCGTGATCCAGCGGGCGAAGAAAATCCTGCGCAAAATGGAAGAAGCCCCGGTGCAGACACCGGTGAAGAAAGCGGCGAAAACCGTGGAAGAAGTTCAGCCGGAAGTCCAGCAGCAGATGCTGCTGGCATCGGAGCCGACCCCGGCAGAAGAACTGGTGAAAAAGCTGAAAAATATGGATCTGAACACCATGACCCCTATGGAAGCTATGAACCGGCTGTATCTGCTGTGGACGGATGCCCAGACTATGTGAGTGATTTTATGAAAGGAGGATGCACCTGTGGCAAAGATCAATGTATTGGAAAAGCATATTGCCGAACTGATTGCCGCCGGAGAGGTGGTGGAGCGCCCGTCTTCGGTGGTCAAAGAACTGACGGAAAATGCCATTGATGCCGGTGCGACCTCCGTGACGGTGGAGATCAAAAACGGCGGTGTGACCTACATCCGGGTGACGGACAACGGCTGCGGCATTGCCCGCGACGAAGTGCCGCTGGCCTTCCTGCGCCATGCGACCAGCAAAATCACGGTGCAGGAGGATCTGGACGCCATTGGTACGCTGGGATTCCGCGGAGAGGCGCTGGCCTCCATCTGCGCAATGGCACGGGTGGAATTGCTGACCCGGACGGCGGACGAGCTGGCCGGTACCCGCTACTGCATTGAGGGCGGGGACGAACAGTGCATCGAGGATGCGGGCTGTCCCCGCGGTACGACCATCATCGTGCGGGATCTGTTCTACAATACTCCGGCACGGATGAAATTTCTGAAAAAAGACGTAGCAGAAGGCAATGCTGTAGCCGGAGTGCTGGACAAGGTGGCGCTGTCACATCCGGAGGTGTCCATCCGGATGATCCGGGACGGCAAAGAGACGCTGCGCACGACCGGTGACGGCAAGCTGAAGTCGGCGATCACCGCCGTACACGGCAAGGAATTTGCGGCGGGGCTGGTGCCGGTTTCTCATAAAATGGGCGCCATGACAGTCGATGGTTTCGTGACCAAGCCGTCGGCGGCGCGGGCCAGCCGGAATCTGCAGACCTTTTTCGTCAACGGCCGTTTCGTCAAAAGTCAGACCGCTTCGGCAGCGGTGGAACAAGCCTGCCGCGGCGCGGTCATGGTCGGAAAATTCCCGGCATGTGTGCTGCACATCCGGATTCCGGCGGAGGCGGTGGATGTAAATGTGCATCCGGCCAAAATCGAAGTGCGCTTCATGACGGAGCGCCCCGTGTTTGACGTGGTATACCGGGCGGTATGTGACGGGTTGAGCAAAAGCGATACCCCCAAGGAATTGCAGATGCGCGCACCCGGAGGAACACGGTACAGCCCTGCCCCCATTGAGGTAAGTGAAAAAAAGAGCGCGCTGCACGACAGCGGCGGCGATTTTATCATCGAAACACCGGTCCTGCGGCGGACGCCGGTGCAGGAACCGATTTTCCGCAAAAGCGAAAAACCGGTCATTTCGTTCCCGGAGTCTGCTGAGAAAACGCAGATGCCCTCTGCGGCGCATTCTGCAGCGGAGAAAACAAGCGTCCCAAAGGTGCTGATGACGCCGCAAACGGACAAGCTACCGGAGGAACCGGAGGTAGAAGTGCCCACGCTGCCAGAGGTGAAGGCGCCGGCCCGTCCGGCACCGGTAAAATCCGGGGACCAGACCTCCGTGAGCCCGGCACCGGCCGTACCAAAGGCAGGATTCCCCGTCCGGACGGCACCTGCGGCACCGAAAAAGCCGGAACGGTCCCAAACGGTGCAGCCGCCTGTCCCCGAAACAGTACCGGAGCAGCAGACGCTGCTGCCGGAGGAAACGAAAAAGCCCCGGCTGAAATTTGCGGGCGAGGTGTTTTCGACATACATGATGCTGGAGGGGCCGGATGAAATCATTTTCATTGACAAACACGCGGCACACGAACGCATCTTGTTTGAACGGCTCAAAAAAGACACGCAGAAGCAGTTTGCACAGCAGCTGCTGACCCCGGCGACGTTCCGCCCGGCACGGGAAGAATATACCGTTTTGCTGGAACATCGGACGGAGCTGTCGGCGGCGGGCTTTGAGGTGGAGGAATTCGGCGGCGGAGTGCTGCTGGTACGCGGTGCGCCGATGGCTTTCGGCGAAACGGATGTGTGCGCCGCACTGACCGAAATTGCCGCACATCTGCTGGAACACCGCACGGAACTGGTCACAGCACGGACGGAATGGATCCTGCACAACGTGGCCTGCCGTGCTGCCATCAAGGCGGGCGACAAGAGCGATCCGTCCGAATTGCTGGCGCTGGCGCAGATGCTGTATGAACAGCCGGAACTGCGCTATTGTCCCCACGGACGCCCCATTTATTTATCCATGAAGCGGCGGGAACTGGAAAAACAGTTCGGCCGCATCCAATAATCCGACAAACATTCTGGGAGGGAAGCACGGTGCAGGAAAAGCAAATTCCGTTGGCGGTGATCGTCGGCCCTACCGCTTCCGGCAAGACAGCACTGGCGGTCGAAATGGCGAAGCGGCTGAACGGTGAGGTCGTTTCGGCGGATTCCATGCAGATCTACCGCGAAATGCAGATCGGTACGGCCCGCCCCACCGAAGAAGAGATGGAAGGAGTGCCGCATCATCTGCTTGGCCATGTGGCCATGACCGAGGGGTACAGCGTGGCGCAATACGTACAGGATGCCCGGCAGGTGATTGCGGACATTCATCGCCGCGGACGGCTGCCCATTGTGGCCGGCGGTACGGGCTTGTATGTTTCATCGTTGGTCAACGGCATCGAATTTACCGAAATGCCCCGGAACGAGGCCCTGTCGGCCCGGCTGGAAGAAAAAGCCCGGACAGAGGGCGGTGAGGCGCTGCTGCGGGAACTGGCCGAGTTCGATCCGGAATCGGCGGCCCGGCTGCATCCCAACAATCTGGGGCGGATCGTGCGGGCGCTGGAGGTGTACTACACCACCGGCGTGACCATGACCGAACAGATGCGCCGTTCACGCGCACACGCACCGGACTGGCGGCTGGGGATGCTGGGCATCACCTGCGCTGACCGCGCGGTGCTGTACGACCGCATCAACCGCCGGGTGACACAAATGATGGAGATGGGGCTGGAGGCAGAAACGCGCCGGGTGCTTGCGCAGCCCGGCGGCAAGACGGCTTTGCAGGCCATCGGCTACAAAGAATTGGCGCCGTACGTCCGGGGGGAATGCCCCTTGGCGGAGGCGCTGGAAAATCTGCGCCGCGCAACCCGCCGGTATGCCAAGCGGCAGCTGACGTGGTTCCGGCGGGATGAGCGCATCCATTGGCTGGAGGCGGACCGGTTTCCGGAACGTACGGCAATGTATGATGCGGCGGAACAACAACTCCGGCAGGCACTGATGCTGCCGGGTGCAACAGAAGGAGGCACAGCACATGAACAGTAAAAACTGGCGGAGAATCGTTACGACGGTGATTTCGCTTGCAGCCCTTTGCTATGTGGTTTACCACATGTTCAGCGGCGGCGGCCAGAGCTACAACACGGAAATCGCGATTGTGACCGATTATGCGCAGGAGATCACCGTGAACGGATGGATTGTCCGTACGGAACAACCCCTGACCAACAGCAACAAGGGCTATCTGAGTTATGTGGTCGAGGAAGGGGAAAAAATGGCTAAAAACGGCGTGGTGGCACAGGTATATGCCGCAGAAAACAGCATCACCGTCAGCAAGGAGCTGGAACTGGTGCGGGCGCAGATCGCCAATCTGCAAAGCCTGAACTCGGAGGTGCTGGCTGGTACACGCCCGGCGACCATCAACAAAAAAATCAGCACGCAGATGAGTGCAATGATGAGTGCGATCGTCAACGGCGATCTGAAGACCATGACGGAGGAGCGCGAGAAGCTGCTGCTGTACATCCATCAGAAACAGATCGTGACCGGTGAACTCAGCGATTTTTCCGACCGTATCGCTGATCTGCGCCAGCAGGAAAAAGCATTGCTGGCTCAGTACCGCGCACCGGTCGGTACATTGAAAACCCCGGAATCCGGTTATTTTTCGACGGTAGCGGACGGCTATGAAAGCGTGCTGACCACAGACAAGCTGAAGGATTACACGGTTGCCGATCTGCGGAACGTGGAGCCTGTCGTGCTGCAGGAAAATGTCGTGGGCAAGGTGGTGCAAAGCAATACATGGTATTCCGTCTGCATTTTCCCGATGGACCGCGCCCGGCTGCTGAAGGCCGGCGAAACCATTACGCTGACATTGCCCAATACGGACATCCGGACCACGGTCAAGGTAGACCGTATCAACATGAATTCGTGGGACGCAGAAGCCGTTGTGATTCTGCGGGGCGACAACATGACCGGTGACATCGCGGCGGCCCGCGGCGGAGAGATCCGGTTGAGATTGAACAGTTACAGCGGTTTCAAAATCAACCGCAATGCGGTACACATCGAAAAGCGCACACAGACCACGACCGACAAAGACGGCAACAAGGTGACGAAGCAGGTCGATGTGTACGGTGTATATGTTATTTTCGGTGAGCAGCTGCGTTTCCGCGAGATCTCGCCCGTATACTGGGATGAGGAATTCGTGGTTTGTGCATCCGGTGCCAAGGCAACGGCAGACGCTGCAATGCTCAAACAATACGATCAGGTAGTGCTGGGAGGAAAAGACCTTTATGATGGAAAACCCATTAACTGAGGCGCAGATGCGCCAGTGTGCCGCGGTAAGCGAAAACTGGAAAAATATCCGGGCGCGTATGGCCGAAGCTGCGCTGCGCTCCGGACGGCAGCCGTCGGATGTGACCCTGCTGGCCGCGACCAAGACCGTTGATCCGGAGGTCATCAACCATGCCATCGGGCTGGGGCTGACCCACATGGGTGAAAACCGGGTACAGGAATTGTGCGCCAAATACGACCGTCTGCACCGCGAGGGTGTGGACATTCATCTCATCGGCCACCTGCAGACCAACAAGGTGCGTCAGATCGCTGACAAGGTGTCCACCATTCAGTCGGTGGATTCCCTGCGGCTGGCGCAGGAAATCAGCCGTGCATGCCAGAAGCAGGGGCGGCGGATGGATGTGCTGCTGGAAGTCAACATCGGCGGCGAAGCACAGAAATCCGGTATTGCGCCGGAAGCGTTGGAGGAACTGTATGACCAGACCATGGCGCTGCCTATGTTGCGGGTGCGCGGTCTGATGACCATTCCTCCGGTATGCGACACCGAAACGCAGGTGCGGAAATATTTTTCGCAGATGCATCAACTGTTCCTTGACATACAGGCGAAAAAATCGGATAATGTATATATTGACTGTCTTTCGATGGGAATGTCGCAGGATTATGAGGCGGCCATTCTGGAGGGCGCTACGATGGTGCGTGTCGGATCGTCTCTGTTCGGTGCGCGCAGCTATCCTGCAGCAAAATAAATTTCAGATATATTACTTTAGGAGGATTATTCCCTATGAACGGTGTTTTTGATAAATTGAAGAATCTGCTGAGCGGTGGCGATGAAGAAGAAATCGAAGTGTACGAGGACGAACCCCGCAAGGCAGCAAACGATGACTACGAGATGCCCCCGACCCGTGTATCCCGGCGCCGTCCGGAAACGACCAACACCAACAAGGTCGTGAACATCCACACCACCGCACAGCTGCAGGTGGTGCTGTCCAAGCCGGAAATCTTCGCAACGGAGACCAGCCCGGTGGCGGATGAACTGATCGCTATGCATACCGTGCTGTTGAATCTGGAAAAAACCGAGGACAGCGAGGCCCGCCGGATCATTGACTTCCTCAGCGGTGTGGCCTATGCCAACGGCGGCAAGATCAAGCGTGTGGCGACCAACACCTACATCATCATCCCCTACAACGTAAACCTGAGCGGCGACGATGTGATGGACGGCCTGGAAAACAGCGGCATCAGCTTCTGATCCATGGCGCAGCACAGAGAAGATCCCGCTGTGACCGAGGCGCGCATCCGGGAAGCGCTGCGGAATGCACAGCAGCGGGGCAAGCCCGGTTTCGTCGGCTTTCTGGACTTGCAGGAAGCAGCCCGCGCCCGGACACTGGCCCTTCATGCACCGGCAGCCTCCGGTTTCTGGGGCGGCTATGCAGATGCACAGCGGGTCATTTTTGGCGCATTTCCCGATTATCTGGAACCGGATCCGATGTATTATCCCGTGACGGCACTGGAAGCAACGCTTCGTCGTTCCGTGGTGCCGGAGCACCGGGCTGTGCTGGGATCACTGATGGCGCTGGGCATCGAACGGGACACGGTAGGCGACCTGCTGACCGAGGCGGGCCGTGCCGTGATTTTCGTCCGGAGCGAGCTGGCGCAGCACATTGTGCAGCAGCTGACCCGGATAGGTGGAGAAGGTGTGTCGGTGCGGATCGTGGAAGATCCGGTACTGCCGCCGCCCAAGCCGCTGATTCCGGTAACATCGACCATCGCATCGCCCAGAGCGGACTGCATTGTGGCCGTGCTGGCCGGATGCGGGCGTACTGCGGCGGCGGAAATGCTGACGCGCGGTGCCGTCAGCTGCAACGGTGAGATCTGTACCGCAGTTGCCGGAGAAATCGAACCCGGAGACATCCTGTCCATCCGCGGAACCGGTAAATTCCGCATTGAAAGTATAGGACCTCAAACCAAAAAAGGACGGTTGTCCTTTCGTGCAGGGAAATATCAATAAAACAGGGGTGCCCCCAAAAAGGAGCTGAGAACCATGCTGAGTCTGGAAGAAATTCGTGACATCCGGTTTCACCGGGCGTTCAAGGGTTATATGCCCGAAGAAGTGGATGAATTCATTGAAGGCGTGATTTCTGCTTTTGAAGCTACGCTGAATGCACACGCGGCGGATAAGCTTCGGCTGGCACAGGCCGAGCAGCACATCGAGGAATTTCATACCCGGGAACGCAGTGTCGGTGAGGCACTGGTGGTCGCACAGGAACAGGCCGGGGTCGTGATCCGCGAGGCGGAAGCACGTGCGGAGCAGATCGTGGCAGAAGCACACATACAGGCGCAGAAGATTCTGGACGAGGCAGAGGAAAAGGCCGCTGTGCGTCAGGCAGAAATGGATGCGCTGAGTCAGGCAGCGGCGGTATTCAAAGAGCGGCTGATGGACATCTACCGCACCCAGCTGGTGGCGGTGGAGGCCATGCCCAACGGCGCATCGGATCTGCCGCCGGAAGAGGAAGCGGAGCCGGAAGAAGTCGTGGAAGCGACGGCACTTTGCGTGGAACTGCATCCGGAAATGCCGGAAGAAGCACCCGAAGCACCGGTGGAAGAAACGCCGGAATCTGTCAGCGAAGAAATCGCTCCGGAGGAACCGGAAAAGCTGAAAGAGGTGCCGGTGGCATCGAAGGCACCGGCGCTGTTTGATGCCGATCAGATCGATGAATCGAAAAGCAAGCCCGGACGTTTTCTGGGGCTGCAGTTTGGAACCGAATACGAGGAGCCTTTTGCACGCAAGTGGTTCCGCAGAAAGAAATAAACCATGAAAAGTGCCGCAAGCCTGTTTTGGGGCATACGGCACTTCTTTATTTTCAGAAATACAAAGGGGACATACGAATGCTGATTTTTTTCAGTTTGTTTATGGCGGCAGCACTGGTGGTCATTGATCAGTTGACCAAGGCACTGGTGGTGCTGCAGGTGAAACCGGTTGGCAGCATCCCGGTGATTGAGGGGTGGCTGAACTGGACCTACCGGGAGAATACCGGTGCGGCGTTCAGTATGTTCAGCGATAACCGCGGCGTTTTTCTGGTATCAACCGTCATGCTGATGGGGTTGTGCCTGTATCTCATGTTTGCCCATTACTCCCGGAATACCTGGGTATGCTTTACGTTTTCGCTGATCCTGGGCGGCGGTCTGGGCAATATGATCGACCGTGTGGCCGCAGGCTATGTGGTAGATTTTATCCATGTGTCGTTTTTTCCGGCCATCTTTAACTTTGCGGATTGCTGTGTGACGGTCGGTGCCTGCATACTGTTCGTATTGATTCTGGTTGGTATGGGCAAAGACCCCAAGAGCAAAAAAGGGAAAAAAACGACCGGCGGGGAGGAAGAACATGGAGGAACGGCGCAGAATGCAGATTGATGCCGCGCTGGCCGGGGAACGGCTGGACCGGGCATTGGTGGATGAGGCGGCGGGCTTGACCCGTTCGGCCGTACAGAAGCTGCTGGAACGCGGTATGATCACCGTCAACGGCAAACCGGCTACGAAAAACACGAAACTGAAAAACGGCGATGTGGTGGAGATGACGCTGCCGGAGCCGCAGGAAATCACCGCCCGGCCGGAGGCCATTCCGTTGGACATTGTATACGAGGACAGTGATCTGTTGGTGGTCAATAAGCCCAAGGGCATGGTGGTGCATCCGGCTCCGGGCCATACGGACGGTACCTTGGTCAATGCGCTGCTGGCGCATTGCGGCGATTCGCTGTCGGGCATCAACGGGGAGTTGCGTCCGGGCATTGTGCATCGCATTGACAAGGACACCAGCGGTTTGCTGATCGTGGCCAAAAATGATCTGGCGCATCATGGACTGGCGGAACAGATTCAGGTACATTCGTTTACACGTGAGTATCAGGCGGTGGTCTACGGCGCATTCAAGCAGGACAGCGGTACCGTAGACGCGCCCATCGGGCGTGACCCCAACGACCGCAAACGGATGACTGTGACCCATCAGCATGCCCGCAATGCCGTGACCCATTACCGGGTGAAAACGCGCTATCAGGGCTTTACACATCTGGTGCTGCGGCTGGAAACCGGACGTACCCATCAGATCCGGGTACATATGGCGCATCTGGGGCATCCCGTGGCCGGAGATCCGGTATACGGCCCCAAAAAAATCATTACCCGACTGGAGGGGCAGTGCCTCCATGCGGGCAAAATCGGCTTTATCCATCCGCGAAGCGGTGCATATCTGGAATTTGAGGCGCCGCTGCCGGAGTATTTTACATCGTTTTTGCGGGGGCTGACTCCGCAAGAATAATCTGACCGGGAGGATAAATGAGATGGAAAAGAAAATTTTTGCAGGTACCTTGCTGGTGTCGGACATTGACGGTACGTTGGTGCCGACCAATCAGGTTGTACCGCCGCAGAATCTGGAGGCCATTGCGCGGTATTGTGCGCTGGGCGGCAAATTTGCATTCGCAACCGGCCGCAGCTTTGCGACGGCGGGCCGGATGCTCAGTTGGCTGACGCCCAATGCACCATGTATTTTTGTCAACGGTGTGCAGATTTTTGACACCAAGACGAAAGAAGTGCTGATGCAGAAGCGGCTGCCTGCGGAGGCTGATGCGCTGCTGAAGGGCTATTTTGACCGCTATCCCGATTGTGCCGCAGTGGTGATGGCGCCGGATGGGCTGTATGTGGCCCGGTCCAATGCCATCAGCGACGACCACGACCGGATCACCGATACCGTGGCCAAGCGCGTGGCGTGGGAGGACCTGCCTGCGGAAAAGCTGAAAATCATTTTCATGGCACCCGAAGCCACCATCGGCGAGATGGTGGAATGGGAGGCCGCACATCCGTCGGAGCTGGTGGAGACCTGCCGTTCCTGGCCGGAATATTTCGAAGTGCTGCCCAAAAACGGCAACAAGGGGCAGGCATTGGTTGCCCTGCGGGATATTCTGAATATTCCTGCGGAGCGTAGCTTTGCCATCGGGGACTTCGACAACGACGAAGAAATGGTGCGGGTCGCCGGCATTGGCGCCGCGCCGCAGAATGCCACGGAGAAGGTGCGTTCGCTTGCGAAGGTCATCGTCTGCGATTGCGACGACGGTGCTGTGGCAGACTTTATTGCGTATCTGGAGCGCAAACTTACAGAGGAACAAACGGGAATTTAACCGATTCCGTTTATTTTATCATCATGCTTCACTGCCGAAACCCGGCAAAAGAAAGGAAGGTTGTCTGATATGCTGGATTCCACTACCAAAAAGCAGCTTGCAATTCAGGCGTGCAAGGTGCGTATGGGTGTGATCGAGGGTGTGTTCAACGCGCATTCCGGTCATCCCGGCGGTTCGCTGTCCATTACGGACGCGCTGGTATGGCTGTATCACAAGGAAATGAACGTTGACCCGACCAACCCGAAGGACCCTGCCCGTGACCGCTTCGTGCTGTCCAAGGGCCACTGCGCACCGGCACTGTATGCAGTGCTGGCACAGAAGGGTTATTTCCCGGAGGAAGAACTGAAGTCTCTGCGCCACACCGGTGCAATGCTGCAGGGCCACCCCGACATGAAGGGTACGCCCGGCGTGGATATGTCCACCGGTTCGCTGGGTCAGGGCATTTCCGCCGCTGCAGGCATGGCGCTGGCGACCCGCTTCAACGGCAAGAATTACCGCGTGTACACCATTCTGGGTGACGGCGAAATTCAGGAGGGTCAGGTCTGGGAGGCTGCGATGTTTGCTGCCGCCAAGAAGCTGGACAATCTGGTGGCCATGGTGGACAATAATAATCTGCAGATCGACGGTACGGTAGCCGAGGTCAATTCTCCGTATCCCATCGACGAGAAGTTTGCTGCATTCGGCTGGCACGTCATCAACATCGACGGCCACGACTTTGACCAGATCGCAGATGCGCTGGCAGAGGCCCGGACCGTGAAGGGCAAGCCCACCGCCATCATCATGAAGACGGTGAAGGGCAAGGGCGTCTCCTTTATGGAGGACCAGGTCAGCTGGCACGGCAGCGCGCCCAACGAAGCACAGTACAAGCAGGCCATGGAGGAGCTGTCTGCCGCACTGGCACAGCTTCAGGCGTAACAGGAGGGATTTCTCATGGCAGACGTTTTGAAAAAAGCAACCCGGGAAGCCTACGGCGATGCGCTGGTGGCCATTGCAGAAGAATTCCCCCAGATGGTCGTGCTGGATGCCGACCTGGCCGCCGCGACCAAGACCGGCACCTTCAAGAAGAAGTATCCGGAGCGTTTCATTGACTGCGGCATCGCAGAAGGCAATATGATCGGCATTGCCGCCGGTCTGGCTGCCGCGGATTGCCCGGTATTCGCCAGCAGCTTTGCCATGTTTGCGGCGGGCCGCGCATTTGAGCAGATCCGCAATTCCGTGGGCTATCCCCACCTGAATGTGAAGATCGGCGCAACCCATGCGGGCATTTCCGTGGGTGAGGACGGCGCAACCCATCAGTGCTGCGAGGATATCGCGCTGATGCGCACGATTCCCGGCATGGTGATTCTGAACCCCGCTGACTATACCGAGACGCAGCAGGCCGTACGCGCCGCCGCCGCACACAACGGTCCGGTGTACCTGCGTTTTGGCCGTCTGGCAGTGGACAACATTTTCGGCGATGACTATAAGTTTGAAATCGGCAAGGGCGTACAGCTGACCGACGGTACCGACGTGACCATTATTGCGACCGGTCTGATGGTAGGTGAGGCCATTGCCGCACAGAAGGCGCTGGCCGCAGAGGGCATTTCCGCCCGTCTGATCAACATGGCGACCATCAAGCCCATTGATGCCGACATCATCCGCAAGGCGGCAGCCGAAACCGGCGCCATCGTCACGGCGGAAGAGCACAACATCATCGGCGGTCTGGGCAGTGCCGTGGCCGAGGTCGTGTGCGAGAGCGTACCCGTTCCGGTTGTGCGCGTGGGCGTCAACGATACCTTTGGTAAGTCCGGCCCGGCCAAGGAACTGCTGAAGGTCTTTGGTCTGGACAGCGACCACATTGTGGCGGCTGCCAAGCAGGCTGTTGCGCTGAAGAAATAAGCAAAAACCGGTCGTCTGCGGAGGATCGGTGTCGATAAATGCCGATATGACCATACCGGCAGAAGCAAATCTGGATCTAAATTAGAAAGGGAGTAATCATCATGAAAACTGTTGTTATTACCGGTGCAGGCGGCGTGCTTTGCTCTGCCTTTGCAAAGGAAATGGCAAAGACCGGCGCTGCGGTTGCACTGCTGGATCTGAACGAAAAGGCTGCCGTGGCCGCTGCAGAGGCCATCGTAGCTGACGGTGGCATTGCCAAGGGTTACGCCTGCAACGTGCTGGACCGTGAGTCCCTGAAGAACGTGCACGAGCAGATCAAGCAGGATTTCGGTCCCTGCTCCATTCTGATCAACGGTGCCGGCGGCAACAGCCCCAAGTGCACCACTACCCATGAATTCTATGAAGACGGCGACGAGAACCGCGATGACATCTCCACCTTCTTCAATCTGGACAAGGCTGGCTTTGATTTCGTGTTCAATCTGAACATGATGGGTACCCTGCTGCCCACGCAGGAATTCGTCGTGGATATGCTGGGCGTGGAGGGCTGCTGCATTCTGAACGTATCTTCCATGAATGCATTCCGTCCGCTGACCAAGATCCCGGCTTACAGCTCCGCGAAGGCGGCTGTGTCCAACTTCACCCAGTGGCTGGCCGTACACTTTGCCCCCAAGGGCATCCGCGTGAACGCAATGGCACCCGGTTTCTTCGTCACCAACCAGAACCGTGCGCTGCTGTTCAACGAGGACGGCACCCCCACCGCCCGTACCGAGAAAATCCTCCGCGCAACGCCCATGGGCCGCGTTGGTGAGGCCGAGGAACTGCTGGGCACCCTGCGCTGGCTGACCGACGAAAAGGCTTCCGGTTTTGTGACCGGCATCGTGGTGCCCGTGGATGGCGGCTTCTCCGCATATTCCGGTGTCTGATGTACGCCATATCTCTGTAACATTGTGAAAAAGCCCATACCGGACTTGCCGGTATGGGCTTTTTGCGCCTTATTTCTTTTTGAATAATTCCTCACGTTGAGGATAGGGCATGTTTTGCGGCAGACCAAGCAAAAAATCGGCGCTGACATTATAAAAACGGCAGATGTTCCGCACATCGTCCAGATTTGGTTCGGTGCGCCCCAATTCAATGCAGGACAGCTTCCGTTGAGAAATGTTGATCTGATTGCCGGCCTCCGTCTGAGACAGATCGCGGTCCTCCCGCAGCGCGCGGATGATTTCGTGGGTGTTCATCCTGTACCACTCCTTTGGAGTGATTGTAGCATACCACATTTTTGTCTATTTACTTTTACTAAGTTTTGTGGTAAAATCAACCCAAATGAATTCTTTTCAAGAAAATACGTGATTTTTTGTCACATAATCATGCTTTTTTTTGCATATAGAGTATAATGTGAATATGTGTTACACCAATGGAGGATGAGAAAAATGCATTATATCAACGATGGTTTCGCAGAAAGACTGAAGGCCCTGCGGCAGAACCGCGGATACACGCAGGAGCAGGTGGCCGAGGCGCTTTCCATTCATCGGACCACGTATACCTATTACGAAATGGGCCGTACGAATCCGCCCCGCGACGTGCTGCACCGTCTGGTGAAGCTGTTCGATGTATCCTACGATGAACTGCTGAGTGGAGAAAAGAGCGTCCGTGTGCGCGTGGCCGAAAATGGCGGAGAAGCGGACAAGATTTACAATCTGCGCAAGGAAGAACTGGATATGCTGACCGTCATCCGATCCATGAGTGCGGAAGAACGGAAAGGCATCGAGGCCAGCGTGGCTCAGTTCAAAGGCCAGCACGGTCGCCCGTCTGTGATCCGTCAGGAAACGGACGACGAAGGGAAAAAATAAGCCGGTTCCGGTGCGGCTGTGTGCAGGAAGCACACAGCCGCTGTTTCTTGTGCAATATTTTTTGTAGCAAGCGACCGTTTGCATTTGTGCCGGAATATGCTATAATAAAAAACAGTGCAGCCGGAGTAAACGGCGATGCACCGGAAGGCGGAGAGCAATGGCGAGATTTTTTCCGCTGTTCAGCGGCAGCAGCGGCAATTCCATGTATGTCGGCAGCGGCGACGGCGGTATTCTGATTGACATCGGAATGTCGGCCCGCAAGACGACGCAGGCGCTGGAACGTGTGGGGGTAGACCCTGCGCGCTTGAGCGGTATTTTTATTACGCATGAACACATCGACCACGTGCGCGGATTGCGCGTGTTTACAAAAAAATACGATATTCCCGTATACGGTTCGGCAGGGACGCTGGCCGCATTGGAAGAGGCCGGTCAGGTGGATGCGAAGACCCGGTTGTTCGAAATGCCCGCACAGGGCACGACGACCCCGGCAGACATCGGCGTGCAGGCATTCCATACATCGCACGATTGCAGGGAAGGGTTGGGCTACTGCGTGTCGCTGCCGGACGGACGGACTGCGGCGGTGGCCACCGACCTGGGGTACCTCAGCGACGAAGTGCAGCAGGCTATTGCCGGGCGGGATCTGGTCGTGCTGGAGTCCAATCACGATGTGCGGATGCTGCAGAATGGCAGCTATCCCTATCCGCTGAAGCGGCGGATCCTGTCCGACATCGGACATTTGTCCAACGATACCTGCGCCGGTGCCTTGCCCGGTCTGGTTGAGCAGGGCAGCACGCGTTTTGTACTGGCGCACCTGAGCCGGGAAAACAACATCCCGGAGCTGGCGTACCAGACTGCACTGGCCGAACTGACCATGCACGGAATGCGGCAGAATGTGGATTTCCGGCTGATGGTGGCGCCGCGGGAAAATACCGGCGGAATGATGATCTTCTGATGAGGTGAGCGGATATGATGACGGTGCAGATCGTGTGTGTGGGCAAGCTGAAAGAGGCGTACTGGCGGGATGCCTGCAATGAATATGCCAAACGGTTGTCGGCTTTCTGCAAATTCCGCATTGTGGAATGTGACGAAGCAAAGGTGCCGGAAAATGCATCTCCGGCACAGATCGAAGAAGCCCTGCGGCAGGAGGGGGACCGGATCCTGAACCATATTCCCGGCGGCGGACGGCTGATTGCTTTGTGCATTGAGGGGCGGACGCAGTCCTCAGAAGCGCTGGCGGCACACATAGGGTCGCTGGGGGTATCCGGCGTCAGCCATGTATCTTTCGTGATCGGCGGCTCGTGGGGCCTGTCTCCGGCGGTAAAGAAGCGGAGTGACCTGCGGCTGTCCATGTCGCCGATGACGTTCCCGCACCAGCTGGCGCGGGTGATGCTGTGTGAGCAGATCTACCGGGCGTTTCAGATCCATACCGGGGGCAAATATCATAAATAAACAACAAAAGAGGCATTGCACGCTGCAATGCCTGAGGCTGTCGAAAAAGGTCGCGCACAGCGGCCTTTTTTGTGTTATAATAGAAGTAGAAGAAAAGAACGGAGTGAATCGGAGATGCTGGTAAAACATAAAGAGTTGAACGGACATGTAGAATTTGTGGTAATGGAAGAAATGGTACCGGCAAATCATCTTCTGCGCAAGATCAAAGCGGCAATTAACTTTGAAAAGGTATACGACTTCGTGTATAA
>JAFTRF010000294.1 GCA_017462405.1 Clostridia bacterium
ACCTCGGTAGTCGCCAAAATAAAGACTACGTGAGGCGGCGGTTCTTCCAGCGTTTTCAGCAATGAATTGAAAGCACCGATGGAGATCATATGCACCTCGTCGATGATATATACCCGGTATTTGCCTTCTGCCGGGGTGTAATGGACTTCTTCCCGCAGTTCACGGATATTGTCCACGCCGTTGTTGCTGGCGGCGTCAATTTCCACCACATCGGTGACAGCACCGCTGTCGATGCCACGGCACAGAGCGCATTCTCCGCAAGGATCTCCGTTGACTGGTTCCAGACAATTGACCGCCTTGGCCAGAATCTTGGCACAGGTTGTCTTGCCGGTTCCGCGCGACCCGGTAAACAGGTATGCATGGGCCACCCGCCCGGCTTTCAGCTCATTTTGCAGAGTCACCGTCACCTGCGGCTGACCGGCCACGTCCGCGAAGCACTTGGGCCGCCATTTGCGGTACAGCACCTGATACATGAAAATGCCCCCTTTCCAGAATAAAAAACAAAGACAGAAGTGCCAACCGGCACAACACACACTCTGGTGTACGGACGGACGATCTGTATCGCACAAAGCGCACCGCTTAATGCTGCTCGGTTCCCCGCCTGACATGGTTCACAGGTCTCTGTCGTACAGGGCCCGTCCGCACGCCGGAATGTGTATCTCGTTCTGTCTTTCAACCGCCTGTTGACGGTGCCATATTATTATAGCGCATTTCTGCGCAATACGCAACACTTTTTTGAAAAAATTTTTGATTTTTTCCGGTTCACAACATCTTTTCCCGTGCGAACTGGCTGGGTGGGATCCCGGTATGGGCCTTGAAGGTACGGCTGAAATGAGCAAGGCTGTTGAAGCCGCACCGACCGCAGACCCGGTCAATGGACTCCCCTTGCTGAAGCATCCGCTGCGCCGCTGCGATGCGTGCCCGGACGATGTACTGCCGCGGCGAGGTGCCGAGCATTTGCCGGAACAGCGCACACAGGCGATTTTTGTCCATGTAATGTGCCGCCGCCAGCGTTTTCAGTGACAACTCTCCATCGATGTTTTTCTGGATATAGTCTGTGATGGCACAGATTTGCCGCGCTTCTTCGCTTTCTGTGTCTGCTGCGGGATGCTCCTGTGTGCGGTGGAGCCGGTTGATGTGCAGCAGCAGCAGGCCGGTCCGGTATTGCAATTCCGTCTCACGCCCATACAACTGTGCATCCGCTTCGCACAAGGCTGCAATGCTTTCCAGTTCATCCCGCAATCCCTGCAGTTCCGGCTCCGTCAGCCGGATGCGGTTGGCTTCTGCGCCGTCGGCCCGCACATAAAAGCATTCCATCGGGTGTACCGCCCCGGAAGATAAATCCCGGAGAAAATCCGGACGGAAGTAGAGCACATATCGTTCAAATACCGGTCCATGGGAAACGATGGTGTGCAGTTCCGCCGGATTGAACAGCAGCAGATCCCCGTCAGATACCCGGATGGTGCGCTCGTTTACGGTCACTGTCAACTGTCCCTGCACCACCAGCAGCACCTCCGGTGCATCGTGCATATGACAAGTATGTACCGTACCCGGATTCGGGTCGGCGCAGTGTGTGACGGAAATGTCCTTGTGCAGTTGTTCCCGGCGGGATGGTGTGTCCATGCTGCTTTCTCCTGTTCCATTGCATTCTTCCGGTTCCAGTATATCGGATTTTCCTGTAATCTGCAAGTGATTTCCGCATAAATCATCAAATTTTCCGGTACGAAACATCAAATCTGACGAAATATTTCTGCTATAATAAGGATGAATCATCAAATCAAGGGAAGGAGGCGGGATGTTGGACCACATCGAAGCCATGAAATGCGCTGTTGCACCGGACACATTTTATTCGTCCATGTATGCATATATTCTGGAACGGTTCATGCTGGACAGCTCCGTCACCGAAACCAATCTGCTGCTGCTGGCCAAGGAAAGCCTGCGCCGACAGCACGCTGCCGCGCCGCTGACGGAAGATCAGCTGGTCAATGCCTTTTCCAAGTCCGATTGCCGCGGCACCAACTCCATCATCAAGAAAAAAGTGCTGCTGATGATGCATCTGGAAAAAAAGCTGGGCGTCCACATTGATGACCGCCAAAGTGCCGACATCGAAACCACGGGGCAACTGGCCGCTGCGTTGTTCGCTTTGCTGCAGGAGGCCCATTCATGAGTGCTGTGCATTTCCGCCGGGATTTTCCCTTTTTCCAGCATCATCCGGAGACGGTTTTTCTTGACAGCGCCGCCACGGCACAAAAACCGCAGGCGGTCATTGATGCGCTGACCCGTTTTTATGCCGAGGATTGTGCCCCGGTGGGACGTTCTGCTTACAAGGCTGCACGACAAGCCGACCGCAGGTACCGTACCGCACGGCAGACCATTGCCCGTTTTCTCGATGCAGATGCCGCCGGCATCATCTTCACCAAGTCGGCCACCGAAAGTGCCAACCTGCTTGCCCGCGCCTTTGCCCGTCCGAAGCTGTGCAAGGGCAAAAACATCGTCATCACGGCATGGGAGCACAACTCCAACTATCTGCCGTGGGTAGAAATCTGCCGGGAAAGCGGTGCCGAACTTCGCGTGGCCCGCCCCGTGTCCGGACCGGATTTTCCGGTGGTACTGGATACGCTGACCGATGAACATACCGTACTGGTATCGTGTACCGCTGCTTCCAATGTACTGGGCGACACCATTCCGCTTGCGGAAATCTCCGCACTGTGCCGGCAAAAACAGATTCCGCTGGCACTGGACGGCGCACAGTATGTGGCCCATCACCCCGTCGATGTGCAGACCCTCGGCTGTGATTTTCTCTTTTTCTCCGGGCATAAGGTCTACGGACCAACCGGAAGCGGCGTGCTGTATGTCCGTCCGGAATTACTGGATGAAATGGCGCCGTTTCTGCTGGGCGGCGGCATGATCTGCGGCGACGATCCGGAATGCTATGCGCCGGGTGCCGGACGGTTTGAAGCCGGTTCACCCGACACAGCTGCATTCATCGGACTGGCTGCTGCCATAGACTATCTGAATACCCTCGGACGAGATGCGATCTGCATCCATGAACAGGCCCTCGCCCGTCAGATGCAGGACGGGTTTCGCGCCCTGTCCCATCGCGTACAGTTGTTGGGACAACCGGCCCCGGATGCATCGGTGTACACATTCGTGTGCCCGGGCGCACATCCGTTTGATCTGGCCTGCCTGCTGAACGGACACGGCATCGCGGTGCGCTCCGGCAAAATGTGCGCCCAGCATTTGTTTGATGCATTGGGACAGCCCCTCGGCGGTGTCCGGGCTTCACTGGCCTGTTACAATACCGCAGAAGACCTGCACCGTTTTTTCAACGGGCTGGAGGATGCGCTGAACCGATTGCAGCGAAAGTGAGGTTTCCCCATGAACACACAAGACGCGCTCGCCGCCCGCCTGCAGGCGATGGACGAGCTGGATCAATACGATTATTTCATTGACGCAGCACTCGCCGCCTCCTGTCCCGACATCCGTCGGCCGGAATACCAGATCCGAGGGTGCGTATCCGGATTGTGGGTGCGGGCACAGCTGAACGGCGGCCGGATCGAGGCCTGCGCCGACTCCGATTCGCTGCTGATCCGTGGCATTGCCGCATTGATCTGCCGGATTTATACCGGTATGACCACCGAAGAAGCCCGGTGTACCCCTATCACCTTTCTGGACGGTCTGGACCTTGCCGGTGAGCTGGACAATACGCGCCGGAGCGGTCTGCGGCATATGATACAAGTCATCCAATCCATTGCATAACCGCAATCAATACTATTTATTCAATCCATTTACGGAGGTAAAAACACATGAAATACCCTATGGACGTTAAAGTCAACATTTGTCCGGTGTTCAGCAACATGGTACACACCGATGCATGGGAAGGCCCCTGTCGCGTCGGCACCGACGAGGAACTGCAGCCTGCCTATGAAATGCGCACCGGCCGCGAAATGTACAAGCTGTGGGGCGCACGGATGAAAGAAAACATCAAGGGTCACTGCAACGTCATGGACCCGGTGTATGTAGAGTTCGACGAGAGCTTCGTGGTGAAGGACAGTGAATTCGACAAGCTACGGGCACTGCTGCCGGAAGTGGACCTGTTTGTGATTTCCTACCGTATTCCGGGCATTGAGGACCTCGGCAAGCCGATTGCCATGATCAACCGCAGTCCTACCCCCATCGATCTGGTCGGTCTGTACCGCGATGAGGGATTGGAGGCATATATGGCCCACGACTTCCCCGAATTCAATGAACTGGTGCATATGCTGTGGGTCAAGAAGGCCGTGGCCAACACCAAGATCCTCATCCTGTCCTCCTCCAACGAATTTCCCGTCAGCGTGAATACCAGTAACCCCAACGCCTATGGTCTGACCCGCAAATATGGCATCCGCAATACCCGTATGCCGTTCCGCGATGTGTTCGGCGTGATGGACACCATTACCGACACCGAAGAAATCCGCGCCATTGCCGAAAAGCTGACCGGCGGTGCCACCGTCAGCCATGTCAAAATGGAATATCTGATGCAGGACGTGAAATATTATCTGGCCGTCCGCAAAATGATGGAGCGCTTTGACTGCAATGCATTCACCACCCCCTGCAAGGAGCTGTGCGCCTCGCAGTTCCCCTACAAAAACAAGTGCACGCCCTGTCTGACCCACTCGCTGCTGAAGGATCAGGGTATTCCGTCCGCCTGTGAAGAAGACCTGAACGTCTGGATGGCCATCATGGTGCTGATGTATCTGACCGAGCAGTCGGTCCATATGGGCAACCCCATGCTGATCTTCAAGGACGAGAGCCTGACCAAGAAAATCGGCATGAGCCGCGTGGTATACGGGCCGGATTCCTTTGACGAGGAAGTGCTGGAAATCCGCCACGCTGTGCCCGGCACCCGGATGCAGGGATTGAAGAATGATCCCATGCCCTACGAACTGGGCAGCTTCACACACGCCGGTTGGGGCACCAAGGTGCAGGTAAATATGGGCGAAAACACCGCTACTCGTCGCGTGACCATCGGCCGCTTTGACCGTCACGGCAAGAAGATGATCGTGGCCGCCGGTGAAGTCGTCGGCTGTGCATTCAAGGACGACGAGTGCAGCCCCGCTGTGTACATCAAGCTAGACGGCGATCCCCGTGAATTCCGTCATGCACTGGCTGACGGCTGCTTCGGCCACCATCTGGCCATGGTCTACGGCGATCACACCCGCGCTGTTCAGAAGCTGGGCAAGGTCATGGGCTTCGATGTCATCGTCCACAAATAATTCCGGTTTATCCTTTGAAATGGTCGTGTTGTTTCATCCTCAGCACGACCTTTGTTTTATTGGCAGGAGGTTTCTGCGATGAATCTGTTAAAAGAAAAAATCCGCAGCGGTGCAAAAATCCGGGGTTCGCTGGTCTGTCTGACCGATCCCTGTATGTGTGAAATCATGGGGCGCATCGGATTCGACTGCGTCTGGATCGATACGGAACACAGCTACATGAGCGACCGGGATGTGCTGTGTCATCTGAATGCGGCCCGTGCATCCAATGTTGCATCGCTGGTGCGTCTGCCGCAGCACGATCTGACAACCACCAAGCGCATTCTTGAAATGGGGCCGGACGGCATCCTGTTTCCCATGGTCACTTCGCTGGCGGAGTTCAACGAACTGATGGCGATGACGCTGTATCCCCCGCTGGGCACCCGTGGCTTTGGTCCGATGCGGGCCATCGGCTACGGTGCCGACGATGCCAAGGAATATGTGACCCGCGGACAGCTGGACCTGTGCCGTTTCGTGCAGATTGAGCACATCGGCATGATTGAGGAACTGGAGGAAATCGCAAAGAATCCATATCTGGACGGATTTATTTTCGGTCCCAACGATCTGTCCGGCTCACTGGGCGAATTTCTGAATGTATTTGGCGAGACGACCATGACAGCCATCCGCCGCGCCATTGAGATTGCCCGCCGCCACGGAAAATGTGTGGGCTTGGCCGGTGGTTTTGATGAAGCCACCATCCGGACTTGGTCGGAGCTTGGATTGGATCTGCTGTTTGCCGGCGCAGACTGGAACTTCGTGTACAGTCAGGGCAAGCAGGTGTTGGACACGCTGACGAAGCAGATGTAACGGCATCGCCTCTCTATGAAATTTCCTGTATCATTGCAAAAAAATTCTCCGCAGGCCGAAACCTGCGGAGAATTTTTTGTGAAATCCTTGATATGCAAAACGATACCGATTTCTCTGAATGGGCCAAAAGCAATCAGTAGTACATTGCTCCGTTGCCGGCCATCGCATCCATCATTCCACCGGCCATAGCCGCCGACATACCCGCACTGATTACCACACTGAGCAGGATACCCACGCCCCAGGAAATAAGCGCAGCGATGCCGCAGGCCTTGGCACATCTCGGACGATCCTTGGCCTTAACCACCCAGTAGATGATTCCAAACAGCGGAATCAGTACCGCCAGAATCACCAGACCCACGCTGATGGAGTTGTCCACTTCTGTTACCGAACAGCCACACTTTACGCATACTACTGCGTCATCATGCATTTCTGCACCACACTGACGACAATATTTCATGCAAATCCCTCCTCCCTAAAAAAATTATACCCAATACATTTCGCAATGCTGAAGTATCAGATCCTCAAAATGCTGTATCAATTGTCAAAAGGTGTACCTTTTGACAATTGATACAGTGATTCGGTTTTATAATCATTCTTTCGATATTTTCTGGGAATTTTCGTGAAAACACCTTGACAGGTGCAGTTTTTTATGCCATAATGTTTGCGTTGGAACAGCTGTCAAAAGGTACACCTTTTGACAGCTGTTTTTTTGCGCCAACCAAGCCCCGATCATATGATTAAAACAAAAACACGGTTCACCCTTTTCCGGGCGGACCGTGTTTCTGCATTTTTTATTCTGTAATGGAATAACTCATCCATTCATAGTGGAGCCGGGTGCCAATGTCGGTGCCTTCAGGCAGCAGTGCCAGCGCAATAAACAACGGTTCTGCGTTGGTGCCGTCCTCTTTCAGATAAGCGTATTCGCCCTCGATGGCAATTACGGTGTAATCTCTAGGTTCCATGCGTCATCCTCCTTTCATGCATTGCGGTTGGTCAGCGACAAATGCACAAAGCAATAGTCGTCGTTCCATCGTCCTTCTGCCGGGCTTCGGTTCCAGATGCAGGGTTCCTTGTAGAAATTGCCGGGTCCTACGCCGAAACTCTCGCCGATTTCCAGATGCAGCGGGCCCTGCATATTCCGCAGGTTGTTTTTCAGGGTCAGCGTCAACGTATTTTCGCCGGGCTGCAGCAGATGGGTCACATCGGCCCGGAACGGCTCCCACAGGAAGGTGCTCACCGGCTTGCCGTTTACCCGTGCAGTCACGGTGTTGATGCCGGTCTTGACAAAGTCCAGCATCATGGGCGCGTCGTGTGCCGTAAAGCGTTTTTCCACCGTCAGCGCACCTGCAAAGAACGGGAAGCCCTGCTGTTCGATGTGTCTCAGCGTGATCGCCCGCTTCGGCGGTGCGATCACAAACTCACCTGCATAACGGCAGGCGCCGCGCGCCAGTTCCTCAAATGCACCGGGCGTCTCTACCGCAAAATCGCCCACCAGATAAATCTGCTCCAGTTCCATGTCGAAGGTCAGCTTATTTTTCTCGGACTCGTGGCACATTCCCTTGGCCATGTTTTCATACACGACGGGGCTTTGCGCAAAATCCAGTTCCAGCGTGATGACGTTCTCGCCTTCGGTCAGCAGACCGGAAATGTCCAGCTTGCGGAAAGACTTGTCGCGGAAATAGCCGCAATCGGTCTTCGTCACCGGATGGTCGTTGATAAAAATATCAAACTGCTCCGACATTTCCATCGCCAGATGCATTTTTTCCGGTACATAGCGCGCCTGTACCCGGAACCGGCACGTAATATGCACCGGGCGCTTCTTCTCCATTGCGCGGTACATGGCATTCAGGATATAACCGTGTTCTTCCTCCAGCTTGCCGTCAAAGTAATAATCGCAATAATCCAGCGTGATGCAGTTTTCGGTCGCATTCACCACCTGCCATGCACCATCCAGCGGAATAGGCTGACATTCTGCCGTCGCTTCAAGCCTTGCCTGCGGTGTGCCGTCGTCGATGACCAGCAGAGATTCGTACTTTTTGAACTCATGTGTGCCGTCAAAATCCGACAGCTCACCGGTCACCGGATCCAGCACCTTACCGCCTGCCGGGATGTGTGCGGTTACAGTTTCCTCGGTGCTGTTGACGAAATAATACAGATCAGCATCATCCAGCCGGCGGAAGCAATATGTGATCTGCGGTGCATCAATCACCGGATGATTGGGCAGGTCTGCTGCTTCAGCCGCCGTGAGGATGATCCCGCCGTTGGCACGGTACTGCGCCAGCAGTTCCTCTGTGTACGGCATCAGCCGTTCATGTTCCGGCAGAATGATCCGGGTATAGGTTTTCTCGCCAATGGTCAGTGCTGCACCATCCACCCGGCCGTGACGCTCCATCAGGATTTCGTCGCCAAAATGGAAGTTGATGTGCTTCTGCTCCAGCTGTTCCATCAGCGCAAACAGCTTTTCTTTATAGCGGAAAATTTTCCGCATCTGTTCATTGTATTTTTTGCCGGGCGGCGGGCAATCGTTGCCATTGTACAGTATCCATGCCGTCGTCTGCGGATGAATGACCAGCGTATCCACACCATCATCGCCCTCTGCCAGCAACATTCCGATGCGGCTCATGGCGTCGTTGAATTTTTTGTATTCGTCCCACCACGGCTGCTGGATGTACATTGCCGGCGGATAATCCCGCTTGCGGAGTCCCCGGTTGGAGTAACCCTCCAGATGCTGGCACAGCAGGTTGATGCCGCGCACCATCTGATATTCATAAATCCATTTCAATTCATCGTGGCCCACATTGTGACCGCAGCAGGCAAACGTCTCCGACAACACCTGCTTTTTGCCCAGCTGACGAGCAACAGAACCCACCTGATACGGCGTGAGGGAACGGTTGTTGTGCCGTCCCAGCCAGTCCATGCCCGGAATGTGAAAATATTCATACTGCGGCATACAGGCACCGTTGGTAAAAATCTGGCTGTCCAGCGATTCTTCCATAACCAGATGGCCCGTAAGCTTCAATCCCCGTTCGTCACACCAATCGTAAATCTTTTTGAAAAAGTTTTTCGAAAACAGCTCCGCAATCAGCCGCCAGAACCGGATGCGCGTGAGCGCATAATCCCCGGTTTCCTTGAACAGTTCCGGCAGATGCGGGATCAGATCGTCACCGTAGGCTTTCCGGTATTCCTCCGGCAAAATAAAACTCCACGGAATGCCGTTACGGGAAATCTGAGGTTCATCGGTAAAAAAGCCTTCGAAGCGGTTTTTATATTTTTCGTAGTACGGCGCATAAATCTCATCCAGAAAGCATTGCGTGACGTTTCCGTCGAGCACGTCGACGTAATACGGATTTACTTCGTAGTAGAGCCGCATACCACCCACCCGTGCGATGGTGTTCCCGCCATCTTCAGCCATGTCGTAGCGGAGAAATTTCTGCTGATATGCCACGCCTCGTCCGTTGACCTTGCCGCTGCCGAAACCGCTGGGCCAGCCGTTTTCGTCGTAAGCCCACGCGTGCATCCCTCGCTGCTCCGCTTCTTCGATGGATGCTTCTACATTGCTGAACCACTCGTCACCCATATATTCCGTCTGCAGACCACCGCGGGCATGCATGAAAAAACCGCCGATGCCGGCCTGCTCCATTTTTTCAATCTGTTCACGAGTCTCAGCCGTATCCAGCTTCTCATTCCACGACCAGAACGGAACCGGACGATAGGAATTGGGAATTTTCTTGAAATCCATAAAAAGCACCTCGTTTTTATTGTAATGTTGTACTCACGCGTTCAGCCGCCACACGGTCTGCATGATCACAGCCGGGCCGGGTTCTTGTTCTTTGGCATAAAACACGGTCAGAATGTCGCCGTTTGCCAGTTCCACCGACGCCGGGTAGCCCAGATCCGGGCTGACCTCATTGATGTACAGTTCGTGTCCGGTGCTCC
Source organism: Clostridia bacterium (assembly GCA_017462405.1). Lineage (GTDB taxonomy): Bacteria > Bacillota > Clostridia > Oscillospirales > Acutalibacteraceae > RGIG4076. The sequence continues at coordinate 10,035 of JAFTRF010000294.1, forward strand.
AGTTTGCGCCGTTGTCCGTACTGTACATCATGCGGATGCCGTAGGGCGGGTTACGGTAGCCGTATACCGAAATCAATGTGCCATTCCGGAGACGCAGAAGGTGCGCCGGGGCACCGCCCTTGCTTTCCAGCAGCGGATGGGGTATCGTAAAGGTACGGCCGCCATCCACCGATTCCGATTGATAAATTGTAAATACACCGGCACCTTGTACCCGGATGTGTACAATGATCTTACCATCCGGCAATACGATCGTATGCGGCTCACAACTCAGCACATCCGGCCGGATATTGGCGATTTCGCCGCGCTTTTCATATGTTCCGTCCGAATGCAGAATGTATGCATGGACACCGTCTCCGGGCTTTACTTTGTCATTGTCGGAAAACGTCCGACCTACGTACAAGATCGTGCCGTCCTTCATTTTTGTTGGACCATGGGGCGCGCTGACCGGGATCCGCATGACCGGACCAAAGGTTTTTCCGTTGTCTCGGCTGATGACAAACGTCGATCCCAGATAGCGCGCTTCTGCTTCTTCTGCATTCACCGTGTTCAGATATGCGTCAATATAACGGCTTTTCGGGCGTGTTTTTCCGGTTTTTTCATCCTTTGCGGTATTCCATATTTTCTGCTGTGCTACCGTATTGTTGAAGCTGGTCACGAGCACATCCTGCGTACCAAACGTCAGAATGCCCGCGTCCCGGTCGTCCAGCGGCGTATCCATCACCACCGAAGGACGCGTCCACGTCTGTCCTTCGTCTTCACTGAGACACATGACCACCTTACCAAACGGACATATATGCTTTATGCGGAAGCCAGAGGCCACCATCGCAAGTTTTCCGTCATGCAGGCGTGCCACGGAAGGCCACGCGAAATAATTGTGCCACGGATTATCCGGGTTGGCACAAATCACCTTGGTTTCTTTCACAACGACGTTCATAGGCAACCGTCCTTTTGGGGATATCGTCCGGCAACTGCCACCCCGTTTTCCCTTATTATAGCATTATTGTGGGAACTGTGCAATGTGCGTACCGAAAAATGCATAAAAAAAGACCGGAGAGACGACTCATGGTCGCGTCTCCGGTCCTGTTCTACATCAATTGGTTTCCATGCGGATCTGCTGTGACTGAATCAACGGGTATGCACGCAGTTCCGTACCATCCAGATCCGTCCGGTGCATATCAATGCCGGTGATCTGACGGTTGAAGTAGGTCGTATAATAATAAATGCCGCGGTCGGTGTTGCAGCAGCAGGAATACACCGTACGTTCCAGCTTGTCCCCCACATACACGCATCCCATCGTCTGGTTGACGGACTCCAGAATGTGGAAGAACTGGCTGACGCTTTCTTCCTCGGTTTCGCCCGGCGCGGCGTTCATCGCCGTAAACGCCGCACGCACAAAACGGGACGACGACGACAAGTCACCGGGCAGCCCCATTGCCCCCATGCCACGGGAATAAGGCGGCAGCGTCAGACCGGGCGCAAATCGTCCGGACGGGTCAGCCGTCGTGACATTGAGATAATCGCGCAAATGATACAAATGATAGTCAAACGGCGGGTTGTTGGTCATCACACCCGTGGGGTTATCATGGATACGAAGTCCGTCTGCCATCGGTTCCACCACGATCGATTCTTCCCGGTCCGACAGCATCCAATGCAGCGGTGACAACGGATATTGTGCGCTGAAATGAATCTGTACGGGATTCAGCCGCCGGAGCATTGCCCGCGCCTCGGCCACACTGCTGCATTGGCCCAGCAGCCACGGAATCAGTTCAAACGGTGTCACATTGTCTTTGGTCTCGTCCTCCGGCGGATAATATGCATTGCCCGGAAAATTCAGCCCCGCCATGCTCAATCCGCATTCATTGGTGGCTTCATAATAAAGCGGATAGCCGTCCTCCACCATTGCCATACCGATCAACGCAAAATGATGCGGCATTTCCCCCATTTTGCGGAACCGGAACGGATAATTCCGCGGCGTAATCACCACTTCTTCACGGTACGAATATTCCAGATCCAGATTCCGGCCGAAATAATGGTCCTTGCCATGAAACGATACTGCAGTACACATTTTGCTCACTCCCCTGAAAAATGAAAGCCGCCATCATTGTGTATGGCGGCTTCTTACTATATATTGTAGCATTTTCCGAAGAAATATACAATGTCGGAAATATGTCCTCTTTTACAACAATATTTTACTTTTCTTCGGTTTCCGTTTGCGCTGCATCCTCTTCTGCGTCGATGTCCTTTTTATAGTATTGGTTCACCAGACTGCGGTAGCCCAGTGCCTTCATATCCGCATAACGAAAATTATATGCCGCCTTGGTATGCTTCCCGGTTGCCAGAAAACGGATGCACTGCTGGCTGTATGCATCAATGATTTTCAGTGACGCTGCCGTATTGATCAGCGGAAAATACCACCGGACCCATGTCAGTTCGTGTTCCGCCGTATTTTCAAACAATTTGCGGTTGAAAATACGGACGAATGCCTTGGCCGCCTGCACACCATCTGTCCCTTTCCGTGCCCGCCAGCGTACCAATGCGCGGGCTTTGCGGCGCATCTTGCCTTTCAGCTTTTCCACCGACACCGGTGCCACGTCGATGACCCCATCCTTATAACAAATTCCCAGAAAAGTCCACATCTCTCCCGGCGCAGTCCGCTCCTCCTTGCCGGTGTTCACCGTCAATCCGGCTTCCGACAAGAACTCACGGATTTTTTCAATATATTCTGCCAATTTCTCCTCTGTGGACGCAAACACGATCATATCGTCTGAATAGCGGGCATAGCACGCCCCCGCCGATGCAAACCAGTGATCCATATGCGCCAGATAGAGATTTGCGAGGAAAGTGGAGATCGGTGTCCCGGCCATAATTCCTTTTTCTTCCGGAATCAACGCCCCCTTATCCTCCACCAAGGGATTGGCCAGCAAGGATTCCAGAAATCGGGCGGTTTCCGGTTCCTCCGCCAGCGTTTTGCGCAACAGCGGAAGCATCCGGTCCAGCGGCACGGAATTGAAGTAATTGCTGATGTCCACTTTGTACGACCACATATACCGGATGCCCGGTGTGCCGGTCAACCGACGGATCGCGTCCCGGACGCCCGTTCCCTGCCGGAAGGAATATAAATTATCCGCGAACAGACGGTCATACTTCCGCTGCAACAGGTGCGTCAGCAACTTCAGTACCCAGTTTTCGTTCTCTGCGTAGGTATAGACAATACGCTTTTTCCCGGAGTTTATCTTGCTGATGGCAGACTTTTTGGGCGGAGCAAAGGATGCGCCCCCGCGGATTTTCTCCACCACCGGCAGGTAGGCTTCTGTGTCGATAAATTCCGACAGCGCACGCACTTTCGCCGGACTGAGATGTCCCTGGAATTGCCTGTATTCCAGAAAACTCCGCCATACCGCCGGATCACTTAACATATTGAGCATAACTTATCCTCACAAAAAAGAAAAACAGAGGAAAAAATCTTAAAACAAACGAAGATCGTTTGTTTACCAGACCGTACACAAGCCGGCTGCCTGCAAAGCCATCTGAAGGCTTGTGCTGGGTCCTCCGCAAGCGCAAAGCGTTTTCCTCTGTTTCTCACCTATTCAGTCGGGCACCTCAGCCCAGCGCACTTTGCACCCGGTCAATCACGTAGGATGCGTCGTTGCGGTAGTTTTCAAAGAAATGCGTGCAGGTCACACCCCCGGCGGCAAAGAGACGGGTGGCCTTTATCACCTGATAGCGGGCGGTGCTGTCGCTGCTGTCGATCAGGAACACCGCCAGCACCGGGCGAGCATCCTGATAAAACATAAAGCTGACCGGAATTTTCAGTTCGGTATGCGTCTCATCCGTCATGATTTGATACTGCGGAAATGCCGCTGTAAGCAGGCGCAAAAAATACTCCTGCATCGTACCCGGATAATTATAACCGTTGACCACTGGAGCCGGAACACTGGTTACCTCAATGGCTTTTTTCATCACACTTTTGGCCGGACGCGGGCGGAGTCCAAGTTCGACAGCGTCTCCGGTCTTTGCACAGCTGACATCCTCTTCTCCACGCGAAACATACCAGATGTGATACGGACGCGCGGTGTCTCCATTAATATACACCGTATCCCCAAGACCGATACCGCCCTGCCGTACCCGGCCGCTGATATCGATGCCGCTCGCGCTGCGGACTTCCATTCTGAATTGCGCCGGCACATCATTGAATCCGGGACAAGGGGGCTCCGTTGTCCGGTTTTCCGCATAAGCAACCGTAACTCTCTCCGATTCCGTCTCCATTGACGGAAACACAATTCCGGACGATTTTTCATTCAATTCATCTCTGGAGTAGTCCATGCCGCAGGATCTGCAGACTGCGCCTCGCCGGAACAGTTTCATGCGAAGCAGCCCACCACAACAATCACAGGTCTGTTTCATATGTTTTTCTCCCTTGTATATCCATTTCGGTTTTCACATAACGATGAATACGGATTTAATCATATCACAATATTGCCATGAGTGCAACAGGAACTTGTCCCCGCACCGGAATGTATGGACATCCGCAACACCTGCCACCGAATTTCAATTGTACTCCGCATTACGCAAGCGAGACAATTCCTTTTCTTCACAACAAGCGGTCATCATCCGGTAATATTCTTTCTCAGACAACTCTGTACAGTTTCTTGAGCACGACGCATAGACTTCCTGCACATCATTTTCCGGATCAAAGGCAAGAAAACAATCCGTCGCCTCAATCTGAACCGTCTTCACACATTCACCATATATATTCACATAATTGCAAACCGCATCTTGCATATACCGTTCTGCCTTTTCATATGCTTCATCGTAGGATCGTGCATTGACCGTCAAAATCAGTTCCTCATAAAAACGATGCTGCGCTTTTCCAACCTCTTGTATATGAATCACTTTCACTCCGTAAAGCATCTGTCCGCCCCTTTAAAAATAAACGCCGTCGTAATGCCCTCTATATCAGAAATATGAATTTTAACCATCAAATCACTGCTTAAGATATATTATACCATATCAAGCACAGGAAGACAAGCCCGCCGCCGCACCACAAATAAGTTTCATTGAAAAAAGCTCCCAAGTCATCGACTTGGGAGCTTTTTCTGGCGCCACCTGTAGGACTCGAACCTACGACAACGCGGTTAACAGCCGCGGGCTCTACCGACTGAGCTAAGGAGGCAGATATGTCAAAAACTCAGTCGAACTATTCAACTGAGTTTC
>JAFTRF010000295.1 GCA_017462405.1 Clostridia bacterium
GCTTTGCACAATGTCAAAGCCATGCATCGTCCCCTTGGTTTCGTTCAGCACTGCTTCCACCCCGGCCGCACGAAGCTTATTGGCATAGAGACTGCCGTCGTCGTGCAGGCAATCGAATTCCGCCGTTTCAATATATGCCGGGGGCAGTCCCTCAAAGCTGTCCGCTTCCACCGGGGACTAATAAACGTAATCGGGGCTGTTCTTGTCTGCGTTGGTCAGCGGTCCGATCCGTCCGGACAGCGTGGAGTTCCACATGGGCGTGTCGGTGTATTTCTGGCTGGAATCGCTGTTGTTGCGCGCATCCAGAAACGGATACGGCAACATCTGAAACCGGAACTTCACGGGATGCTTCCGGTCCCGTGCCATCATACATACCCCGACCGCCAGCGTAGCGCCTGCGCTGTCACCGCCGATGCCGATGCACGCAGGGTCGATGCCGAGCGATGCCGCATTTTCGTAAGTCCAGCACATCGCGGCATAGCAATCCTCAAAAAAGGCCGGATGCTGCACCTGCGGCGCCAGCCGGTAATTGACAAACAGCACCTTACAGCCGACATCCTTGGCATAGCGCACCGCATTTTTATAATGATAGCCTGCGGCCGGCAGTACAAAACCGCCGCCGTGGCAGTAAATCAGACAGGGTGCGTTGGTGCCGATGTTTTTCGGCGCCAGCAGAAACACCTCCACCTTGCTTCCGTCGCCGCCGGCGATTTCGTAACGGATCACGTCGAGCGCGCGGTCTTTGAATATAAATTTCGGCGTTTTCATGTGCGGCACCGCTATTTTCAGAAACTTTTCACTGATGGGCGGCGTGAAATGCGAAAACGGAAAAAACTCTTTTAAAATCGGATATTTACTCATGTTGTCACCTCAACAAAGACTTGCTGACCTTTCCGCGTTGGCATACTTACCTTTTCCCTATGATAGCATAAAACCATACAATACGCAAGAAGCACAAAAAAGTCCCCGTTCATGCGAACGAGGACTTTCAGACGACATTTCAAGCCTTCTGATCGTGGCGGAACATTCCGACAAAAATCGAAATGAGCGTGAGCACCTCACAAATGATGGCACCCCACGAACCGACCACCAGATTGTAAATCAGCCACGAGGGCGAACTGACCAGCCCGCATTTCCGGACAGCGGCAGCATCCTTCAGCATAAATCCGATGTTCAGCGCCAACATACCAACCACGGGCAGCAGCTCGACCAGCAGATTGAAGGCGGTCGGCTCTTTGCCGAATACCGTGAAGTTCAGCACATACACCGTCACGTAAGATGCCGTAAACGCAATCAGCCACGGCATCCGGTCGGCTTTGAGCTTGTCTTTGAACAGGAACACGACCGCGCGGACAGCCCCCAACAAATTGAGGATTCCGCCGACCACGGCATCCAGCATCAGAAAATTGACCGCGAAAAGCGCAGCGCCGAACAGCTGCAGCGCGATCACGGATTTCTGGCTTTTTCCCTGATACGACAGAATATTAAACATCATGGCCGCAATACCGATGCATTGGGCAATAAATTCAACCGACAACATGGATTTCATCTCCTAAAAATACAATTGCCCGATTATTGTACTGCATTTCCCACCGGAATGCAAGGATCTGCGCACATTAAAGTTTCTTGATTTCGTCCTCCGACAATTCAATATAGCGCTTTTCTACATACATACTGCCGGTGGTATCCCGCAATTTTGACATCAGCGCCTGTGTATCAAGGTCAAATTGCAGGTGTTCATTCTCATCAAGTTCATTTCGTGTGACGCAAATGAATTCTCCGGTGTCCCAGTTGATATCAAAGCAGGTCACGATTTTCGTGCCGTCCGTCACATCGAAAAAGCATTCCTGATGGTCAATTACGGATTCGCGGATGAATTCAAACAAGGCGTCTTTGCTGATTTTGATGATGCGATACTTCCCGTCCGGGATGGTTTTTGCTTTCTTTTTTCTGAAAAAATTGAAGAATCTCATCGGATTAACCCCCTTGGAGCAGACAACTTTACTTCTTTTTCTTTGGTGCAGGGAGGTCGTTATACATCGTTTTCCATGGGCATATTGTGCTTCGCAAACTTCACGATGCGCAGCATCACTTCACACACCAAAGGTGTGCTTATCGTGCCACAAGGCACACTTAACTGAAAAAAGTCCGATTGCGATGCAATCGGACTTTTTTCTGGTGGGGGATGGTGGATTCGGACCACCGAAGTCAGTGACAACAGATTTACAGTCTGCCCCCTTTGGCCGCTCGGGAAATCCCCCATATTCTGTTCTCGCACCCGGTGTTTTGTGTTTCCTGAGTGCTTCTATATAATACTACACAACTTCCGAAATGTCAACCCCTTTTTTCAAATTTTTTCGGATTTTTTTGAAATTTTTTTGCGCCGAAAAACCCCCGTTTTTTGATGCAATACATACAAAAATCCCCGGCCGGATACCCGGCCGGGGACTGGATGCTTCACAAATATTGCGCGTTTACGGGAATCAGACCACGCCCTGTGCGATCATGGCCTCGGCTACCTTTTCGAAACCGGCAATGTTGGCACCGGCGATCAGGTCGCCCTCCATGCCGTACTTCTTGGCGGCATCCCAGGAGTTCTTGTAGATGTTCTGCATGATCTGGTGCAGCTTGGCATCCACTTCTTCGGAGGTCCAGCTGTAGCGCATGGAGTTCTGGCTCATTTCCAGACCGGACACGGCCACACCGCCGGCATTCACAGCCTTGGACGGTGCGATCACCACGCCGTTTTCCTTCAGGTATGCCACAGCCTCTGCGGTGGTGGGCATATTGGACACTTCTACGTAGTACTTCACGCCGTTGGCCACCAGATTCTTGGCATCGTTGATTTCTACTTCGTTCTGGGTAGCGCAGGGCATTGCCACATCTACCTTCACGCCCCACGGACGCTCACCGGGGAAGAACGGCACGCCGAACTTGTCAGCGTAATCCTTCACGACGTTGCGGCCGGAAGCGCGCATCTCCAGCAGATAGCTGATCTTCTCGTCGGTGCTGATGCCGTCCGCATCGTAGATGTAGCCGTCCAGACCGGAGATGGTGACCACCTTGCCGCCCAGTTCAGCGATCTTCTTCACGGTACCCCATGCCACGTTGCCGAAACCGGACACAGCGAAGGTCTTGCCCTTGATGTCCTCACCGAAGGACTTCAGCATTTCCACGGTGTAGTACACAGCACCGTAACCGGTCGCTTCGGGACGAATCAGCGAGCCGCCGAAGGACAGGCCCTTGCCGGTGTACACACCGGTGAATTCGTTGCGGAGACGCTTATACTGACCAAACATGAAGCCGACTTCGCGGGCACCTACACCCAGGTCACCTGCGGGCACGTCGGTGTTGGCACCGATGTGGCGGTACAGCTCGTTCATGAAGCTCTGGCAGAAACGCATGACTTCACCCTCGCTCTTGCCGTTGGGATCAAAGTCGGCGCCGCCCTTGCCGCCGCCCATGGGCAGGCTGGTCAGGCTGTTCTTGAAGGTCTGCTCGAAGCCCAGGAACTTCATGATGGAATAGTTGACGGAGGGTGCGAAACGGATGCCGCCCTTGTAGGGACCGATGGCGGAGTTGAACTGGATGCGGTAACCGCGGTTGACCTGCACCTTGCCGTTGTCATCCACCCACGGCACACGGAAGCTGATCTGACGCTCCGGTTCCACGATCCGTTCGAGGATGCCGTACTTTTCGTACTTGGGGTTCTGGGCGATCACCGGCTCCAGCGATTCCAGCACCTCGTAAACGGCCTGCAGAAATTCCGGCTCACCGGGATTGCGCTTCTGCACATCCGCGTAGACTTTGTTCAAATATTCATTCTTAAACATGGCTTATGCCTCCTAAAGAGAAATTCGCATTCTGAAAAACGGGGCTTCCTTCAAAATATGCTCCGGAACGAAAACGATGCACCTATTTTATCACGATTCATGCACCATGGCAAGTAGTTTGCAAAAAAAACGTTTTCACTGTGCAAGATTTTTTCATCCACCCTGCAGATTCCGTGTTGAACGCCGTTGCTTTTTGTCTTTTCTTCGGTTTTATGGCTCTTCTGTATGTTTTTTCATGCAAATTAAATTTTAAGATGACAAAATATTTTTTTTATGCTATAATGGAACACGGATTGGCCCCGTTTTTTCTTCCCCTCCTCGGACGCAGAGGACAAAACTCATGAAAGCAGGTGCAGAATGAATCAAAAACTAAAAGAAAAAACATTGGAATCCCTGTCTGCCGTATTGCCGATCACCTTTATCGTGCTGCTGCTCAGCGTGATCCTGATCCCCATGGATCTGGGGACCGTTGCGCTGTTTCTGTGCGGTTCGGTGCTGCTGATTATTGGCATGGGCTTCTTCCAGCTGGGTGCAGAGCTGGCCATGACCCCGCTGGGCGAAGGCATCGGCGTACAGATTTCCAAATCCAAGACATTGGCCACCATCATTGGCATCGGCTTTGTGATGGGCGTGCTGATCACCATCTCAGAACCGGACCTGCAGGTACTGGCCGAGCAGGTACCCTCTATCCCCAACCAGATCCTCATCTGGACGGTGGCCATCGGCGTCGGCATCTTCCTTGCGCTGGCCATCGTGCGTATCCTGTTTCAGATCAGCCTGTCATCCATGCTGATGGTTCTGTATCTGGTATTGATCGTCGGCTCGTTTTTCCTGCCGAAAGAGTTCATCGCCGTGGCCTTTGACTCCGGCGGTGTGACCACCGGCCCCATGACGGTCCCCTTCATCATGGCGATGGGCGTCGGTCTGGCCTCTGTCCGAAGCGACAAAAACGCCGCCAGCGACAGCTTCGGTCTGGTTGCACTTTCCAGTGTCGGTCCTATCCTGGCCGTGCTGGTGCTGGGCTGCTTCTTCCATCCCGGTGAGACCGGCTATCAGGTGGGTATCGTCCCTGAGCTGGAAACTACGCAGGATCTCGCAAAGGAGTTTCTGGTCAGCTTCCCGCACTACGTAAAGGAAGTTTCCGTTTCCTTGCTGCCCATCATGGGTATGTTCGTCATCTTCCAGCTGTTGACCCGTCGCTATCAGTTCCTGCAGATCCGCCGCATCGCGGTCGGCTTCCTGTACACGATGCTGGGACTGATGCTGTTCCTGTGCGGCGTCAACGTCGGCTTTGCCCCGGTCGGCATCCTGCTGGGCCGCGAATTGGCCGCACTGTCCGCAAAGTGGATCATCGTGCCTGTCGGTATGCTCATCGGTTATTACATCGTGAAGGCCGAACCGGCCATTCAGGTGCTGAACCATCAGGTAGAGGGCGTCACCAACGGTGCGATTTCCGCTTCTTCCATGAATCTGTGTATGTCCATCGGCGTGTCCGTCAGCGTCGGTCTGGCCATGCTCCGTGTACTGACCGGCCTGCCGATTCAGTGGATCATCGTACCGGGTTATCTGATCGCACTGGTGCTTTCCCGGTTTGTACCTCCCATTTTCGTCGGTATTGCCTTTGACTCCGGCGGCGTGGCCAGCGGTCCCATGACTTCCACTTTCCTTCTCCCTCTGAGCATCGGCGCCTGCACGGCCGTTGGCGGCGATCTGATGACCGATGCGTTCGGCGTTGTGGCGCTGGTCGCCATGACCCCCCTGATTGCCATCCAGATCATGGGCCTGATTTACAGACTCAAAACCAAGAACACTGAAGAGGAACCGGTTACCGTTCCCGCAGAAACCGTGGATGAGATCGTTGATGAGATCTACACCGAGGAGGACAACCATGAACACTAATCATCCGAAACACGATTATCGCCTGTTGTTCCTGATCGGCACCCCCAAGCTGGTCGAACAGGCTGAAACGCTGTTTTCCGCCGAGGACGTGCCGCTGCAGTATCACATCGGCGCACAGGGCACCGCTTCCGGCGAAATCATCGATATGCTGGGCTTGGGTTCCGGCAATCTGGAAAAGACGATCCTGATGTCGCTGGTATCCAAGTCATTGGCACGGGATATGATGGATACCCTGTCCCGCAAGCTGTATCTGGGTACCCCCAACACCGGTATCGCATTTACCGTCCCCATCAACGGCGGCGTTTCCCGCCTCATGCGTCTGCTGGCCTCGATGGAAGATACCGAGATCACTTCTGAAAGGATGAATCTGCATACTATGGAATACAGCATGATTATGGCTCTGGTCAATCAGGGCTACAGCGAAGAAATTATGGCCGCTGCCAAGCCCGCCGGTGCAACCGGCGGTACCGTTTTCCACAGCCGCCGGGTCGGCAGCGAAAATGCCACCAAGCTGTGGGGCATCACCATCCAGCCGGAGCGCGAAGTGGTACTGATCGTCTGCGAAAAGAGCAAGAAAGCCGACATCATGAAGGCCATCAACGCCGCTTACGGCGCCACCAGCGACGCGAAGTGCTTCCTGGTTTCTCTGCCGGTTGAGGACGTGTGCGGTCTGCACTGATTGCTTCATTTGTGCAAAGCCTGCTTCCCTGCGAAGCAGGCTTCTGCGTGTCGAAAAATGATCTTATGAGATGTATCGGTTGTCAAGATGCATAAGTGAAAATTTTCTGCTACCACTGGCTTCGCCCTCTCAGCTTCGCTACGCTCAGCAGCTCTCCCAGAGGGAGAGGTGGCAGCCCGTAGGGCTGACGGAGAGGGCTAAAGTCTGCGGCGAATTTATGCACTATTCTATCGTTATTTTGTAATGGACTTTTTCGATAGCCTCAAGCCTGCTTCCCTGCGAAGCAGGCTTTTTTCATGGGAAAATTCTGCTGAAATATCAGAATTATTCATATTTTTCTCATTGATTTGTGGTGCAATTTGTGCTAAACTATGAAACATCACGTTCCCGCCGATCCTCGGCGAAACAGACATACGGAGGCTTTACCCCATGAACGAAAACGTCAAAACCGCTGAACAGCGAACCTTCAAATCCCGCTGGGAAAATTTCTGGTTCTATCACAAGTTTGCTTTCTGGTTCTTCCTGATTATGGGCATCTGCGTCTTTTTCGCGTTTGATCCCTTCGGCGATCACACCAAGCCGGACTATAACATCGGTCTGATCACCGAAAAAAGCTGGACGCCCCAGCATCAGAACCGCCTGAAGAATCTGCTGGAAATGTACGGCGAGGACCTCAACGGTGACGGCAAGGTCGTCGTGAACCTGACCAATATGCTGCAGCCGCAGGACAGTTCGTCCATGGAATTGACGGAGTACGAAACCTACAAGATGAAGGTCTACAGCAGCTTTGAAGGCGGCGACACCATGATTTATCTGCTGGATGACTACAACCTGCGCAATTACGGTGTGGTCGAACGGCTGTTCTCCCGCATGGACGATTACTCCACCCTCCCCGAAAACGATGAGCTCACCTCGGAAGAGGTTGACGCGTTCGATCTGGAGCAGATCGGCATCCCGTGGCAGAATGTCAGCGGCGTCAACCGGCATCCTTTCTTCTGCCGCTCCAAGACCAAGCTGTACTTCTGCATCCGTTCCGTCGTCCCCGCCATGGACGATGACGCCATTGAACTGCGCGATGCCACTATGGCTATGTTTGAGCGCATCCGCAACAACCAGCCCCGTGATCCCGAAGCCCTTGAGCAGTTGCTGAAAGATTCGGAGTACGAGTACACCTCCTCTACCGCCGCACTGAAAGACACCTCCGGCGGCAACATCTATTAAATCAATCCTTTGCCCTGAATTCAGCCAGAACCGGTTCCCGGCTCTGGCTTTTTTGCGGTATTTTTCAAAAAAATACAGTAAAATCGGACTTTTTACAAAAATACGATTGAACACCGGGAATTTATTTGCTATAATAGGATGTTGTTATGAGATTATAAAAGGAGTGATCCTGAAATGGCATTGCTGACAAAAGCACCCCGTGGTACACAGGATGTGACCCCCAGAGACAGTCACAAGTGGCACTGCATTGAGCGTGTCACCGCAGAAGTTGCCGGTCATTACGGCTACCGCGAAATCCGCACCCCGGTGTTTGAACATACGGAACTGTTCCAGCGTTCGGTAGGCGAAACCACCGACGTGGTACAGAAGGAAATGTATACGTTTGAGGACAAAGGCGGCCGCTCTATCACCCTGCGGCCTGAAGGCACCGCCGGTGCCGCCCGTGCGATGCTGGAGCACGCACTGTACAACGATGGTCTGCCGGTAAAGGTCTGGTACCAGACCTCCTGCTACCGCTACGAGAAGCCGCAGGCCGGCCGTCTGCGCGAATTCCATCAGTTCGGTGTGGAATGCTTCGGCACCCCCGATCCCGCCGCCGATGCGGAGATCATCTGCCTGGCCAATTCGATTTTTGATCATCTGGGCGTGGAAGGGCTGAAGCTGGAAATCAACTCCATTGGCTGCCCCACCTGCCGTGCCGAATACCACAAGGCACTGCACGCCTACTTTGCTGACCGCTCCGGCGAGCTGTGCGAGACTTGTCTGGGCCGTCTGGACCGCAACCCCATGCGCATTCTGGACTGCAAAAGCCCCGTCTGCAGCAAAATCGCTGCCGGTGCTCCCTCGATGCTGGACTACCTGTGCGACGACTGCAAGGCGCACTTTGAAAAGGTCAAGGCCTACCTGACCGCCTCCGGTCTGAACTACACCGTGAACCCCACCATCGTGCGCGGTCTGGACTATTACACCCGCACGGTATTTGAATTCGTCTCCACCCAGATCGGTGCACAGGGTACCGTGTGCGGTGGCGGCCGCTACGATGGCCTCATCGACGAGCTGGGCGGCGCGCATACCCCGTCGCTGGGCTTCGGCATGGGCATGGAGCGCCTGCTGCTCCTGCTGGATGCACAGGGCATCACCCTGCCGGAAGAGGAACCCTGCGACCTGTACATCGCCGGTCTGGGCGCCCGCGCACAGGTGGAAGCTTTTGCGCTGACTCAGAAGGCACGCGCCGAGGGCTTCTCTGCGGAATGCGACATCGCAGGCCGCAGCCTGAAGGCACAGATGAAATACGCCAACAAGATCGGCGCCAAGTTTACGATGGTGCTGGGTGACAATGAACTCGATCAGGGTGTGGCCAAGCTGAAGAACATGGCCAACGGCGAGCAGCGTGAGATCCGCCTTGCCGATCTGATCGCCAGCCTGTACGATGCACGCTTTGCAGCGGCATTGGACGGCATTTCCGCCATCGGCGGCATGGATGAGTCCACCGCTGCGGCGCTTGGTAAAATGATGCTCGGTGGCAACACCTGAGTGATGGGAGTGTAATATACTATGGCAGAATTTTTGGGCAATATGAAGCGCACGGACTATTGCGGTACCCTGCGCAGTGCAGATATTGGCCGCACCGTCACCGTCTGCGGCTGGGTGCAGCGTCAGCGGGACCTGGGTCAGCTGATTTTCGTGGATCTGCGCGATCGCACCGGTATCGTGCAGCTGGCATTCGGTGAGCGCACCGACCGTGCCGTGTTTGACAAGGCTTCCTCCGTCCGTTCCGAATACGTACTGGCCGCTACTGGTCTGGTGCGTGAGCGTTCCTCCAAAAACAAGGATATCCCCACCGGCGACATCGAGATCGAAGTCACCGAGCTGCGGATCGTAGGCGAGTCCGAGACTCCGCCTTTTGAAATCACCGAAAAGGTGAACACCTCGGAGTCCATCCGGCTGAAGTACCGTTATCTGGACCTGCGCCGTCCGGACCTGCAGAAGAACATCCTGTTCCGTCACAAGGTCACCAAGGTGACCCGCGACTACTTCGACGAGAACGGCTTCATCGAAATCGAGACCCCCATGCTGATCCGTTCCACCCCCGAAGGCGCCCGTGACTATCTGGTGCCCAGCCGCATCCACAAGGGCAGCTTCTACGCTCTGCCCCAGTCTCCTCAGATGTACAAGCAGCTGTGCATGGTCGCCGGCTTTGACCGTTATATGCAGATCGCCCGCTGCTTCCGCGACGAGGACCTGCGCGCAGACCGTCAGCCCGAATTTACGCAGATCGACCTCGAAATGTCTTTCGTGGATATGGAGGACGTGCTGAAGATCGGTGAAGGCTTCATGGCCCGCATCTTCAAGGAAGTGCTGGGCAAGGAAATCAAGCTGCCCCTGCCCCGTCTGACCTATCAGCAGGCGATGGAGAAGTATGGTTCCGACAAGCCCGACACCCGTTACGGCATGGAGATCACCGACCTGAGCGACATCGTGTCCGGCTGTGGCTTCTCTGTATTTGCCAACGCCATTGCCAACGGTGGCAGCGTGCGGTGCATCACCGCGAAGAATGCCGCCAAGACCCTGACCCGCAAGGAAATCGACAAGCTCACCGAAATGGTCAAGGGCATCGGCGGCAAGGGTCTGGCATGGATCCGTCTGACCAAGGACAACACCGGCTGCTCCTTTGCGAAGTTCATGAAGCCGGAAGAAATGACCGCCATCCTGAACCGTGCAGGCGCTGAAACCGGCGACGTCGTGCTGATCATTGCCGACACCAACACCGGCAAGGTGCTGTCTCAGCTTGGCTCCCTGCGTATCGAACTGGCCAAGAAGCTGAACCTCATCCCCGAAAATCAGTTCAACCTGCTGTGGATCGTGGAATTCCCCTTCTTCGAGTACGACGAAGAAAATGGCGAATGGGTCGCCATGCACCATCCCTTCACCTCCCCGCTGGACGAGTGCCTGCCCTATCTGGAGGAGGACAAGTCCAAGGTACGTGCCAAGGCTTACGACCTGGTGCTCAACGGTATCGAGCTGGCCAGCGGTTCCATCCGCATCACCAACCCTGAGCTGCAGCAGCGGATGTTCGACCTGCTGGGCATGGACAAGGAAACCGCACACCGCAAGTTCGGCTTCCTGATGGATGCCTTCAAGTACGGCGCACCGCCTCACGGCGGCATGGGTCTGGGTCTGGACCGTCTGGTGATGCAGCTGCTGCAGGCTGAAAGCCTCCGCGACGTGGTTGCATTCCCGAAGGTACAGAACGCCAGCGAGCTGATGACCTCTGCCCCCGCAGATGTAGACGAAGCACAGCTGCGTGATCTGGGCATCGCCATCATTCCGCAGGATAAGTAATTTTTCATAAGACAAATCCCGCCGAAGACTTCTACAGTCTCCAGCGGGATTTTTTCGGCTTTTTTGTTTTGGGGCAGTTCGGACAACTTGAGGATTTGTGCGGTCGATAGCCCCCTCTGGCGCTTTGCGACAGCCCCCCGAAAGCAATGCTGTCAACTTAAGCAAGCCCTCTCCGTCAGCCCTTCGGGCTGCCACCTCTCCCAAAGGGAGAGGCAAGGAGGCTTTACAAAGTTTTAAGCCCGTTTCTTGACGCTCCCTCCGGGGACGACTCCCCCACGGTATGGGGAATTCCCCCTTCTAGAGAGAATGTCGCAAAGTGACAAAAGGAAGCTGTCTCCGCTAGGAGAAAATGTCACGCAGTAACAAAGGAGAACGGCCGCAACAAGCGTCTGCCGAGCGAAGCGAGGCTGAGAGGGCTTTTCAGGCATTGCCAAATTCTAAAGTTGACACCATTACCCTCACACCCTGTTTTCGTACGGTTCTGCCGTAATGATGCCGTCCTGTACGTGAAGCTTGCAGATGCGGGCATTGCGGGCATCCTCGGCCGTTGCATCATAGCCGTAATCGCGGGCATGATAAATCATGTACCACTGACCGTCCTCTTTGATGAGCGAGTGGTGGCCAGGGCCTTCCTCGAAGTCATTGGCTTTCATGACGGGGTGATATGTGTGCTTGTCCGGGTATTTTTCAAATTTGATTTTCGTCAGGTCGTTTTCGTCCGTCTTTGCGCGGGCATAACCGATGTAGTAGGTAGGCTACTCAAAGCAGTTGCCGGAATACATCACATATTGCCAGTCGCCCTCCCGGAAATAGAACGCGCCCTCCACCGTGTGCCACGGTCGGCCCGCGAACTGCGGATTGATGCCGGAAATTTCCTCATCCAGCGTGGCTTCCACCACCGGTACGGGATTTCTCGCCACCGTCCACGGGTCAATCAGGCGGTCCATCACGATGTAGGTACCCAGCCGTTCCCCGTCGACACAATTCCGGGAATAAAACAGGAACAGACCATTTTCATTCTGTACTACATGAGCGTCAATGGAAAACGGATGCAGCAGCATTTTTGCATCCCCAAACGGTCCCAACGGATGGTCAGCCACTGAGACAAACATCGTCTGGTTGGAACCGCCGGCATCGGCAGGCACGCCGTCGTAGCCGAAACTGTTGTACAGATAGAATTTACCGTCCAGTTCAATGACACAGGGCGCCCAGTAATCGCGGCATTCCTCATAGGAGAAGACCACCCCGTGATACTGCCACCCGGACAGCAGGCTGTCGGAATGGTACGCATGGACACCGTCGTGCCCGGTCACATAAATATAATACCGGCCGCCACTTTTGAGAATGTATGGGTCGGCCTCCATCCGCTGATGGGTTTTATCGGAAAGCAAGCGCATAAATGATTCCTCCGCTCAGAATTCGCATGGTGCGTTGTGCTTATCATAGCAGATTTTTTCTTTTTTGTCCATAGTCATTGAAAAGGACGAACAAATCGTGTATAATGAAATACAGCAACGGATCGCAACGGAGGGACAATCATGAACGGAGAACTCAGACGAAAAGAAATCATCAAACGGTTGACCGGGGCTTCTGCGCCCATCTCGGCATCGGCGCTGGCTACACAGCTTGGTGTCAGTCGGCAGGTCATCGTACAGGATGTAGCCCTGCTGCGGGCCACCGGCACCGAAATCGTGTCCTTGGCACGGGGATATCGCCTGCCGGACCGGCTGGTGTATCAGCGGGTGTTCAAGGTGTATCACTCCGACGAGGATGTGGAACGGGAGCTGAATCTGGTGGTAGATCTGGGTGGCTCCGTCAAGGATGTGTTCGTTTACCACCGGGCATATGACATCATCCGCGCACCGATGGGACTGCATTCCAGAGCAGATGTACAGCGGTTACTGACCGATATTTCTTCCGGTAAATCCAGTTTGCTGAAAAATATCACCTGCGGGTATCATTATCACACCATCGAAGCATCGGATACCGCCACGCTGGATCGCATCGCCGGAGAATTGAAGGCCGGCGGATTTCTGGCCGACCTGAAAGAATATGAACCGGCGGAACTGACGGAGCAGGACTGATTTTGAGGCACAGGAGGATGCTTTATGTTCCGAGCGTTGACCCGGTCACATCGGGCACTGTCCCGCGAGGACAGTCTGCATTTGCTGCGGACAGAAAACCGAGGTGTATTGTCTGTCGTGGGTGACGATGGCTACCCCTATGGAATGCCGATGAATCATTGGTACAATGACCGTGACGGATGCATTTATTTTCACTGCGGAAAACAGCACAGCCACCGGCTGGATGCCCTACGTCGCTGTCCGAAGGTTTCGTTTTGCGTGA
Source organism: Clostridia bacterium (assembly GCA_017462405.1). Lineage (GTDB taxonomy): Bacteria > Bacillota > Clostridia > Oscillospirales > Acutalibacteraceae > RGIG4076. Next base: position 13,321 of record JAFTRF010000295.1, read on the forward strand.
TGAATCCCGGCGAAGCCCGGAACGGCGGATGGGCACTGACCGTAAAAAGCGTGATCGTATTCGGTCAGATCGAGATCCTGGACGATCCGGTCGTCGCGGCGGACATCAGCCGCCCACTGTGCTATAAATTCACGCAGGATGAAACCTATATTCAAAAAGAGATTCAGGCATTCGCTCATGAGACGCTGATTCTGAAGCTGACCCCGGCACACATCAGCGGAAAATGGGTCGTAGAATCGTGAGGATTTTATGCGGACGCTTGACACAAACGGAGGTAATGTTACTTGAAAAAATTGATTTTCGGCTGTACATTGATGCTGTGCGGTATACTTGGCGGTAATGCATGGCTACTGGCTCAGGCGGTCCGTATTGAGCCCGGCGCATGGTCTTCCATGACCAATATGTTTCCCCTCATCGGTTTTGGCCGGCCGGATGGGTATATTGTGCTGTTTTTCTATGCTATCGCAATCGTGGGCACTGTAGTTGCAATCCAAGCCTTGAAAACAAAAAACTGAACTCGCTTCCCAGCGGCTTTTGTCCAAAAACAAAGGCCGCTGCTTTTTTGCAGCGACCTTCGAAAAATCTTACTATATATAATCCATATGCGCTTACAGCACTGCCATCAGACCGGTAAGCACAAACAGGAAACCAAAGTTAAACGCGGAGAACATCCCCATGTAATAACCGGTCTTGCCGGGGTTGTGGCTGGTGTACTCGCGGAACGTGATCAGCGACGCCAGCGACGCAATCAGCGTACCTACACCACCGATGTTTACGCCCATCAGCAGTTCTGCGTAGTTTTCCGTGAACTGCGACAGCAGGATGGCCGACGGCACATTACTGATCAGCTGGCAGGACAGTACACTGAACAGCAGCGTGCTCTTGCCCAGCAGGAACGAGAAAAATTCCTGCACAAACGGAATGCGGGCCATGTTGCCGGAGAAAATAAAGAAGAACACAAACGTCATCAGCAGCGGATAATCCACCATCTTCAGCGCCTTGCGGTCTACGAAGAGCAGCACCGTCGGGATGATCACCAGACCCAGCTGGTACGGAATGCCGCGGAACACGATGGCGATGGACAGTGCAAACAGCGCCAGATACAACGCCGTACGACCGGGTGCCAGACGAATGGGCTCATCGGGCAGCTGCAGCGGTTCGGGCTTGATGAACAGGCAGCACACCGTAATCAGCAGAACCGACACCACAAACGGCGGCAGCATGATCGCCATGAACTCCATGTTCGGGATTTCGAACTTGGTATACAGATACAGGTTCTGCGGATTGCCGAACGGGGTCAGCATACCGCCCAGATTGGCGGCAATGTTCTGCATGATAAAGGTGAATGCCATGTGCTTTTCCTTATGGGTAGAGGTCAGCACAAAATAGCCCAGCGGCAGAAACGTCAGCAGCGCCATGTCGTTGGCGATGAGCATCGACCCGATGAAGGTGATGTACACCAGCGCCAGAATGCACATCCGGGTGTTACGGAAGCATTCCACAATTTTCCGGGCCAGCATATAGAAGAAATTGATGTTCTTCAATGCGCACACCACGGCCAGCACACAGAACAGGCAGGTCAGCGTTTTCAGGTCAAAGTAACCCAGATAGGCGGCATCCACCGGCACGATCAGGGTAGTCAGCAGGGCAGCCGCCATGGCCACCATCATCACGACGTTCTTGCGGGCGAAGACGGCCATCTCATGGCCTGCAGTACGTACATACTTCATTTTTCCACTTTCTCTCTTTCATTTCGTCAGAATTAAGATCACAAACCGGAAATGCCTAAGGACGTATCCCAAATTTTCCTACGAAATTTTACTCGCAAAAGCGGATTTTGTCAATGAAAAATCGTATCACATTTGTTCCAAAAGTGTATTTATATTTTCTTCATCGTACTCGATTTCCGAAGAATACATCCGCGCCAGCTCAACAGCATCCGGTACGGACAGCGCGCCGTCCTCCATGGCGGTATGCGCCATCAGCCCCATCAGCAGCCGGGTTGCATGAACGGCGAACGCCGCCCGCTCCGGGCACAGCCCGTCGTCCAGCCCGTCCGCAAAATGTCGGTACAGGAAATACACGGCCAGTTGTTCGCCCACCGTGTCCAGCGTAGCAGGCAATACTTCAAACAATTGCTCCGGCGCATCCGCCAACGCATCCAGTACGTTGTCCCACGCCGGGTCCAGCCGCTCCAGCGAACGGTAGATTTCTGCCCACTCCGCCGGGGTACGGTCGTCCGGTTCCATGCCGCACCGACCCAGAACCGCGTCCAGCCGTTCCTGCAGCGGACGGCTCCGGTCCTGCACCAGTGCATACAGTTCATCCCGCGCCGCCAATACGGCTTCTTCGTCTGCGTCCGGTTCTTCGGTGGGCGCACCGTCGTCGGTTTCCACCCATGTGACCGGCGATTGCTTCGTCAGAATCAGTGCCGCCGCCGCTTCACAACACAATCCCAGTCCGGTTTCTGTGCGATGTGTAAAAAAATTGCGGAACCTCGGATGATCCGTGCAGATCTGGCACAGCGCATCCTCGCCCATGTGAATGTAAATGTCGCACAGATTCTGCGCGTTCAGAAAAGGGCAGCGTTCCCCCTCGCCCAAGGCAAAACAGGCATTTTCGCCGTCGCGCAGAATATTTGCCCGAAGGCGCTGCCCAAACGCGCCGCCGCAGGCTTCGTAACGTGCCTGCGATGCCGGGTCAATATCAATTTCCCAGCCGATGCAGCAGCTGTGCCGGCAATCTCCGGCAATGCACCGGAATTGCGCATAATAATCGGGTGTCACATAAATCATCGTCCGGCCTCCCGTCATTTTTTTGCATTTTGCATTTCAATCGTTCCCATTATAAGCCGATGGTGTACATTCGTCAAGCGGCGGACGGAAATTCTGCGCTGCCCTTGTATTTTGCGGGGTTTTACGCTATAATAAAAGCATAAATCACATTTTGTTGAGCCGCAGTTGATGCGCATTTGAAATTGCTGTGTTACACTGTTGCTGCTTGACGCAATTATCTGACGAATGAAAGGACGAGTGCTATGTTTGATTATCTGATTTTCATGCTGGCGCTGGCAGTCTGCGGTATTTTTGCCGGTTATGCCAACAGCAAAGTCAACAATGCTTACGCAAAATATGGTCAGATCCGCAATTACCGGGGTGTTACCGGCGCGGACGCGGCCTCCCGCCTGCTGTGGGCCAACGGGGTCACGGACATCCGCATCGGTCACATCAGCGGTACGCTGACCGACCACTATCACCCGGCGCAATCCATCGTGAACCTCTCCGACAGCACCTACGGTTCCGCTTCCGTGGCCGCCGTCGCCGTTGCGGCGCACGAAATCGGGCACGTAATGCAGAATAAAAAAGGCTTCATTTTCTACCATCTGCGCACCGCACTGGTACCTGTGGTAAACATCGGTACCAAACTGGCCATGCCGCTGGTCTTGATCGGCCTGCTGCTGGATTTCTTCGTAGCTGCCACCGCCAACTCCGATCTGGGGTATTATCTGGCCATGTTCGGTGTACTGCTGTACGGTGCATCGTTTATCTTCACCGTGGTCACGCTGCCGGTGGAACTGGACGCCAGCCGCCGCGCCAAGAAGATGCTGGTCGCTGAAGGCATCCTGCAGGATGAGGAAATGGACGGTGCCGAGGAAGTGCTGTCCGCCGCTGCACTGACGTATCTGGCCTCGATGTTCACCTCGCTGGTCTATTTCCTGCGTTTCATGTTCTACGTCATGCGGATGTTCGGCAACCGCCGGGATGATTGACGTTTTCCCTCACATCGCCACAATACAAGATGATATGCAGACAGCCCGCCTGCCGGAGGTTTCCGGTGGGCGGGCTGTGTTTGTTATGGTATAGCGTATTATACAATGGTTATGCGGGTTGTTTTTTGCGCTTGCGGAGCTTTATGATGATTCCCAGAATCATCACTACTACACCGCCAGTAGCTGCACCCAACAGCAACTCGATGCTGTCGGACTTGCGCTGCAATTCATCATAAGAGGTTCCATTGAGAATCAGTCCGCTGTCATCATTTTCCGTTTCCGATTCATGGTCCGATGCGTACTCAAACGTAGCCTGTGTATCTGCGGTTACAGGCACGTCCTGATAGGTTTCCTTCAATGTCAGTTCACCTTGCGTATAATCCATCACGAGAATGTCCATCGTACCGTTGTCGTTACCTTCAATCACGATCTGATGATCTTTCGGCACTACCGCTACTTTCATATAATCGCCGGAGCCTGCTTCGGTTTCGATAACATAGAACATTCCTTCGTAGCCATCCGGAATGACAGAGGCCGTATCCGACAGTACGGCCAGCGTCTGGCCATCCGGTTTCAGCACTTTGACATCTACCGGGCAAGCGACCCAGAAAATTCTGGAGTCCACTATATCATAGATCACAGTGTCCGAATCCGGGTCGTAGCGGAACAACGGATCATGGCACAAAATTGACTGAATCTTCAACCAAGCTTGCTTCAGCATTTTCAGAGAGTTTTGATAGCTTTCGATCTTAGTCTGGTATTCCTTGTATGGATCTTCATTCGAGCCGATATGCGAATCCGGATCCAGATAGTTCCAGTTGGTATGGA
>JAFTRF010000296.1 GCA_017462405.1 Clostridia bacterium
ATGCCGGTGATCCTGTACATTGGAAAGTATGCCATCAGCGCACTGTAAAATTATGATGCTCAGATCAAGTCGGTCGAAGATGTTTCTTTCAGTGCTAAGTACATCGGCCTGCCCCACAAGAAGGATTACTGGAATTGAGAAAACAGATCCCCATTCAGCATACATAAAACACAAAGGGTATACCGCAGTTTTCGATTGCGGTATACCCTTTTATAATGCTATTTGGGTGGAAAGGTCTTTTTCCCTTGCGTTTTCCGGATGCTATGCTGTTTCTGCCTGGTTTACTTCAGGCGGATGGTCTTGATCTCAAATGTGCGGAAGGTCAGATCCACAGCACCGTCGGTGACGGGCAGTTCTTCCTGTACGTTTTCCAGCATATCGCAGGTATATGCGGTCGTCTTGCCGAATGCGGTGTGCAGCTTGGTGGATACGGCGGCCTTCTTGGACTCATACAGACGCACGATGATGTCGCCGCTGCCGTCCTCGGCCATCTTGACGGTGTCAATGATGATGTTGTCGTTGTCCACCCACAGGTAGCTGGCATCCAGTGCGCCGCCCTGTACCACAGCGGGCTTGATGTTCACTTCGTAGGCCTGCTTCACGACATCGGAAGAGGTGAAGTCGCCCTCCCATGTGGTGAACGCATAGGTGAAGTTATGCACGCGGTTGTCGGTGCGCAGGTCGGGGCAAGCACCGGAGCGGAGCAGCGTCAGTTCCATGCTGTTGCCGTTGACGGAAATGCCGTATTTGCAGTCGTTCATGACCGCGGCACCGTGGGAGCCGTCACGCAGCGCGGAATAGCGATGGTTGCAGACCTCGAAGCGCTCCTTGTCGTACAGTCTGGAACGATGGGTCGGGCGCTCGACATAACCGAACTGCATTTCGTTGATGGCGTTCTCGGCGTATACATCCACCGGGAAGCCCACCTTCAGCAGGCGGTGCAGTTCCTTCCAGTCGACCTCCGTCTCGAATTCGATGCGCTTGCTGTCCTTAGCCAGACGGATGTACTGGGTGAAGGTGGAATCCAGCAGCTTGCCGGTGACTTTCAGCACGGCTTCGATGCCCTGTGCCACCAGCTCCACGCTGACGTCGTAGGCACCGTCGATCTCCTGCAGGACATAGTTGGAGTCGATGTCCCAGCCGTCCCATCTTCTCGGCACGTCCTTGAACAGACGGAAGCGGTTCATGGCACCGGCGGCAAACTCGCGTCCGCTCTCCTTCAGCACGAAAGAGGTCACTTCGCCGCGCTTGTTGACCACGGCCTTGACCAGTGCATTTTCCAGCACGAATCCGGCTTCGGTCTGTGTGACCGCCACATTGCCGGCAGCGATGGTCTGCTTCCCGGTTGCAGGTACCAGCGAAATGGCACCGCAGGCAGGCAGATCCACCACGGCCTTGCCATTCTCGACGGATACATAGGTGCCGTCGGCCTTGACCGCACCGTTTTCGAAGCCTTCGGGCAGGGTAACCAGTGCCTTGCGGGCAAAGCCCAGCGAGTTGAACACGGTCACAGCGGCGCCGTTGGCATTGGCCTCCAGCAGCGTTTTTTGTGCCGCCAGACGCAGTGCGGTAGCTTCGGTGATGACTTTATTGTGCAGCTTTTCGGCTTCCACATACACACGGGCGATGGAAGAACCGGGCAGAATGTCGTGGAACTGGTTGAGCAACACATCTTTCCACAGGGCCTCGGCCTGCGCAGCGGGATAGGTGCCGCCGTTCAGTGCGGCAGGTACCGCCCAGAATTCCAGCTCGCGCATGGCTTCTTCGCTCTTGCGGTTGCCCTTCTTGACGGCGGCCTGCACGGTATACGTACCGCGGTGTGCGGTAAAATACAGTTCGCCCACGTAGGTGTTTTTGGGATCGCCCTTCTGGGCCTGCATATCTTCGAAGAATTCCACAGGATCGGCAATCTTGATCTTTACGCCGCCTTCGAGGTCCTTCTGGCGCAGGGCATACTCGATGTGGTCACGGGTCGGACCGCCGCCGCCGTCACCGTAGCCGAAGGGATACAGGAATGCATCCAGATCGCGGGCCTGGCTGCGGTTCTTCCACACCTCGTTGGCCTCGGTGGGATGGGTAAAATATTCATAGCGGGTGGGCAGGAAGGAGGTGATCTCCGAACCGTCCATGCCCTGCCACTTGAAGTAGTGGTACGGGAACGGTTCGCCCTTGTTATAGGACCAGAAAATCTTCTGGGTCACCAGATACTTCATGCCGCAGTTGTTCAGGATCTGCGGCAGTGCGGCAGTATAGCCGAAGGTATCGGGCAGCCACAGCAGTTCACAATCTACGTCGAACATTTCTTTGTAGTAGCGCTTGCCGTACAGGATCTGGCGCACCAGCGCTTCACCGCCGGACATATTGGTATCCGGCTCGACCCACATCGCACCGTCGGCAATCCAACGGCCTTCCTTCGCCGCTTTCCGGATGCGCTCGAACAGTTCGGGGTAATGCTCACGGACCATTTCGTAGCAGGCGGGCTGGCTGACGATGAACTTGTAGTCGGGGTATTCTTCCAGCAGACGCAGCTGCGCGGCGAAGGTACGGGCGGTCTTGCGGTAGGTTTCCGCCAGCGGCCAGCACCATGCCAGGTCGAGATGCGCGTTGCCGATGGCATAGAACACGGGCATCGTGGAGCCGTTGACGGCTTCCATGGCGGGGCGCAGCGCCTCACGGGCCTTGACATAGGACGCATTGCGGGTGGCGCGGTCCTGCTCGAAGTCCACGATCAGCGTGAATTCCTCCAGCGCATCGCAGATCTTCGATGCGCGCAGCGACGTATCGTCCAGCACGCCGAGCAAGCGATAGAGCGTATCCACGTCCATGTACAGCTGGTAGGCATCTTCGTTCCAGATGCCGTAGGTGCATTTGCCCAGCGTACGGCGGGCACCTTCCTTCAGCGGGTCGACAAACTGACCGCCCTCCGGCAGTACGGGGCCGGTGTAGCAGCCGTAGCCTGCGGTGGCATAGTAGTGACCGGCATAGGTTTCCATCAGGATGTCGTAGCGGTCGCCGGCCTTGGCATCGCGGGTCAGGTAGTTGTCCACCATGTAGTGATGGTCCTCACCGATCCAGTCGGCGCGGTAGGTACCGAATGCCTGACCGTTGACGAACAGCGTGGTTTCGCCGCCCGGATTCAGGTTCATGACGATGCGCTTGCCGTCCACACCTTCGGGAATCACGACGCTGCCCTTGAACCAGCAGTATTCCCACGTCTCACCCCACGTATAGCCGGGTGCAACCGGCTGAAAATCGCCGGCCAGTGCCTGCTCCGGGGTGAGGTATTCCTTGGTCTTGTGCGCCGTCCAGGAAATCTCACCGATGGGCTGGTACAGTTCCTGCTTCAGAACCGCGATCCAGTTCTCGATGCGGACTTTCCACTCCGAGTGCATAATATCCATGTTATGCGTCCTCCTTTGTATTTGTTGTGTGTTGATAATGATCTGATAACGAAACGTCATGGGGCTGTGCGGAGAGCCGTTTTGCCTTTTTACACAAATCGTCCGGCCGCACACGCACCCTGCTATGATTTATTATACATTGGAAAGCATAGATTGTCAATCCATAAAAGCGCAGAGACCTTTCTGAGCACGTAAGGTCTCTGCGCTTTTGATTCAACGGAAAAATATGAATCAGAATACCGGCAGCAGGCGTTGCTGTTCCTCCGACCATTCATACCGACATCTTCCGATGCGGACGAAAATCGGCTTGCCTTGATTCAGCTGCACATGGATCGTGCCCGACTGCAGGAGCACCGTTTCCGATTGCTGCATCATGTTATAATTGCTGTTCTGCTCCGGGGTACTGAAAATGAACGTGGACGCCAGCACCTCTGCTACAGCATCGGCCACCTCCACCGGCAATTCCGGATTCAGGATCTGCCATTTCAGCACAGCTTCTGCAACAAGTGCGTCGGCTTCGGGGTAGTTCAGTTTTGGATGCACTTGCTCGTAGGGGACCGAAGCAGACGGCGCCCCGGCTTCGGCCGTTCGGAATTCATTGCATAGATAGCGGGCACAGTAAACTTTGCGGTACATCCGGTACAAATACAGGTATGCCGCCATTTCATCGGCCGATGAAACATCGTCCAGCCGCTGCAGGAACATCCGCAGAAACAACTGCTCCGTATCCACGACCCGGTCAAAATCAACGTTCTGATATTGCAGAGCGTCGAAAATCCGGCCGCCGTCTTCGCCGTAACGGGCTACCAGATTTTCACGGATCAGCAGTTCTCCCTTGGGCCGGAAATACAGCTGCATCGTCTCAAAATCCGTCAATGCCAGCAATTTGAAATAGATGGACGCGTAAATGCCATATGTGCCGCTGTGATTGCCGTACAATTCAATCCACCTGCTGTCATCCGCCGAATCGGTGTACCCGGCACCTTTCCGATGCATCTGGCTGAATTGCGTCCCATAAAGCGTCTGCAGCAGCGGCAGCTTGGCAATGGTGGCGCCTCCCTCCGACAATTTGCCATACATCCTTGAAGAAACCAGCCAGTTTTCGCAGCAGGTGCCTGCGTGAAAGAGTTCATGCAGCAGCGTCCCCGCATCCAGCTTGGTTACGTTATGTCCGTCGGAATAAATCTTGTCGTAGCTTACGATTGCGATCCATTTTTCTATATCGTTGGTCAATCCGGCAAACCAGACCTCATCCTCATAGTGCTGCTGCAGCCATGCCATGTCCTCCGGTGCATCGTCACAGGCGTAATACAAATTATCCACCATATACTCCAGCGGTGTAAGCATATAAATCTGCACATAGTCTCCGACACTGTACGGCTTGGCAAATGCAAACAACTCCTGAAACATGGGGTATTCTTGCAACAGCAGTTCCAGTGTGTTCCGCACCAACGTTTTGGCCGCTGCACTGTACGGTTTGGCTACCAATATCCGCTCCAGCTCCTGACGCAGACGCTCCGCCTCTGCTTCGGGCACTTTCTGCGGCACATTGCTCCGGATGGCCTCGGTAAACAGCGGACACCGGATTTCACTTGCCGGGGCCGGGCTTGACGGTATATCCGAAGACGGTGCCGAAGACGAAGAACCGGCAGGCGGCACACCCGGCGCACTACACCCCGATAAAAGCAGCACCAGCAGCAATATGGCAATGCATTTTTTCATCGAAAACACCTCTCACGGAAAATAAATTTATGCTATTTTTATTTGTAAAACAAATTCAATAATAGTATAGCACAAATAAATTTTCTTTTCAAGTGTTTCAATGTTTTCTGATAACTTCTGCAGGATGCCCGACGAACAGATTTCTGCAACGTACGGTTTCGTGCCGTCAGTCAAAATATTCCGTCAGATAGGCTTTTGTGTTGTCGATCATTTTGTCAAACAGTTCCCGCGCATCGTGCAAGCCGATGGTCACCAGCGGGTCGTTCACAAATGCCGTGAATGCGCCCTCCAGATCGCGGTTGAATGCCGCCTCGACCAGCGTCTCCTGCTCGGACACGATCCGGGCGATCAGCCCGTAAATGTTCATCGGCACCGGACCGGCCATGCAGGGTGTCACGTGCCCCGACGAGAAAACGGCATTAGTTTCTACTACGACGCCCAGCGGCAGGTTCGGGATCTGGCCGACGTTCGGGATGTTGACGTTGGTCGTCATGGTGTGCAGACCCAGCAGAGCGCGGATCTGATGCACCCCGTCCTCCCCCGTATTGCGCAGGGTCACGGCTTCTTCGCCCGACAGCAGCGCCGCACTCCGCCGCAGACGGTTGGCGAGGTTTTTCTTGCGCCATGCGACAGTGGTCAGACCGAAGCCCCACGCTTTGACCGCTTCGGGCGAAGACAGGTACCACTGTCCCTCGCAGAACTCTGCCAGATGCCGGTCACCGGCGGCGGCGATCCAGCCGTAGCGGCGGAACAGGTCGAATTTGACGCGCTGATTGTAGTCAAAGGTATTGTTCATCCAGTTGTCATCTTTGCCCTTGGTGTAGCCGGTTTCGGCATAGGTTTCTGCCATTTCAGCATATACGGGGAACAAATCGACGTCCCGGTACTGCGCCGAGGTCAGCCACGTAAAGTGGTTCACACCGATGACGTTCACCTTGATGTCCCGGCGGGACGGGGTCTCGCCGCCGAATTTGTCCGCATAGGCCGATGCCAGCAGCTTCTGCGTACCGAACACCTCGTGGCAGCAGCCAAATGCCTTGATGCCGGGGAACGTCTTGTACAGCGTGCGGATGCAGGCGGTCATGGGGTTGGTGTAATTGATGACCCATGCATCGGGGCAATGGTCGCGGATGCCTTCCGCAATGACCTGAAACATGGGAATGGCGCGGAGCGCACGGACGATGCCGCCGGGACCGACGGTGTCACCCACCGACTGATAAATGCCGTAAGCCTCCGGCGCATGAACATCGCTTTCCATTTCGTCAAAGGTGCCGGGCAGAATGGAGATCACCACAAAATCCGCGCCGGTCAGCGCATCTGCAAGGGTGTCGCACGCTTCGTAATTCCAGTGTGATTTTGCACCCGGTGCATGGTTGAATTTTTCACCGATGATGGCGTTGTTCCGGGCGGCCTGCAGGTCGATGTCGTACAGCGCGACCGTGCCGCTGATGTCTGCAGCGGACACCAGATCGCTCATCAGCCCCCACGCCCAGCCACGGGAGCCGCCGCCGACGTAGGCGATCCGGATGTCGTTCACACAATGGTTTTCGTATTTCATGTTCATCGCTCCTTTATGTCATGTGATCATGATGTGCAGAAGATTCCGTATTGGTGCAGTATGCCGTAAATTCGCCGTTGTACTCCTGCAGAAAGTTTTCTGCCGTGGCTGAAAATTTGCAGGCGGCCTCGTCGCCGCTAAATGCAAACGTCGCCAGAAAATTGCCGAAATACCGGTCGATGATCTGCACCCGCAGCTGCAGCTTGTTGTTCTGCGTAAAGCGGAGGGAGACGGCATCGTCGTACATGAAGCCGTCGGTGGTGCGCTCCCGCCCGACCTCGTCGGAATAGCCCAGCTGCGGAAACTTGCCGAATACATTTTTATTGATGCCAAAGGGCAGTGCTTTGTCCCCTTGTCCGTTGATGTAGCGGAAAATGCCATGGTCGTCCCGGAACTCAAACGAAAATTGCGTCATCCCCAAGCGGTTGGGTATACAACGATATACCCGGCCGTGAATCTGGTCCCGGAGCGGAGATTCCGCTTTGCCCCGCAAGGCGAACAGTTCCAGCCCGGAGATCTGCGTCTCCAGCTTCTCATACGCCTGCGGGTGTTCCGGCAACGGCGCATCGGCCATTTCGTCTGCGATCAGCGTCAGAAATCCGTTGACGATCAGGTCGTAGGCCGCCGGATTGCCCTGCGTATCGCCGTTGGTGACGAGCACCAGCTCCTGCTCCGGCAGTACCACGGTGATCTGACCTCCCATGCCGACGAATGCGAAGCCGCCGCGCGGTGCCTGCCAGATCTGATAACCGTAGCCGTGACCGAACACGCGCGCGAAGTGTTCTTCGGAATTGTCCACGATGGCGGAGGTCGCTTCCCGGACATAGGCTTCATCCACCAGCTGTTTGCCTTGCCAGCGGCCG
>JAFTRF010000026.1 GCA_017462405.1 Clostridia bacterium
GACCCGCACACCGGTCTGCACCGCCAGCATTGCGCCGAAGCCCATCGCATATTCCAGATCGCCGCAGGTGTAGCCGCCGCCGTGGAGGTACAGCAGCGCTCCCTGCCGCCGCTCATCGCCGGGAATGACCCATGCGCCGTTGAAGCGGCCGAAATCGTGTTCCTTCACGATGATCTGATCCTTATATCGGGCCTCCATCAGCCCGCCGATGACATTCTGCCATTTTCGTATGGATTTCAGGGACATATTACGGATCACCGGGCGCAACATCGCCAGCTGAGTCCGCAAAGCCTTTGCAGGCAAGGGCATGGGAACTCCCCCTTTGCTCAATGTTTTCGCTCCCATTGTACCACATCCGACCGCTGTTTTGCAACGGAATTCCGGAAAGTTTCGGATTTGTTTGGGCATTGCATTCCGTGGGGACCCGGTAGGGGCGGCAATCTGCCGCCCGTGGATATTGTGCATTTGCCGGGCATTGTTGTGTGCATAGGCAGGTTGCCGCCTCTACGGTCTTGTGCATTTGCCGGGCATTGTTGTGTGCCTAGCCTCCGGGCGGAGGTTGCCGCCTCTACGGAAACTCCCAAAAAAATATTTTTATTTTTTGCAAAAAACGCTTGACAAATGAAAATTGTTCTGATATAATAACAGACGTTCCGCCGGACACGGCGTTAACATATATCGAGGCGTGGCTCAGTTTGGTAGAGCGCTGCGTTCGGGACGCAGAGGTCGCGTGTTCGAATCCCGTCGCCTCGACCATCAACCCACCGCAAGTCCGGAAGGATTTGCAGTGGGTTTCTTTTTGTGGTTCTATGTCAATCGTCGGGATAATTATTCTCTCCGTCCTGCGACCGCCCGGAATTTATTGGCACGGACAATATCCGCCAAAGGTACAATATGCTACCACGACGCAGCGGTGACGGAGAGCAGCTTCCAGTACCACATATCGGAATAGAACCCTTTTTGTTCACCGCAAGCACACAAAATTCAAGATGTCTGCCGCCGGTGCCCGTGGTACCGGCAAAATCTGAAAGGGGATGCATTTTATGGCGAAAAAGAATGCCAAAAAAGGAAAACGCGCACTTCTGACCATATTGCTGGTGCTGCTGCTGGTGCTGCTGACGGCAGCGGGCGGCGCAGTTTATGTGGTCGATCATTATCTGGACAAAATCAACAAGATCAACCCGGACGACGATTACATCATCCCGCCGGAGGACGAAACGTTTGAGACGGACGACGGCGCACCGGACACGCCCACCTCCTCTGCGCCCGCAGAGGGCAACACCTCCTCCGACGCTGCTTCCGGGAATGCTTCTTCCGATCCCGCCTCCGGTACTTCTTCCGGTACGGTTTCCGGGAATCCCTCCTCCGGGACGTCCTCCAAGCCGGCTTCTTCCACCGCTCCGGCCGAGCCTGCGGTCAAATTTGACGACAGCAAGCTCATCCATATCCTGCTGGTCGGTCAGGACAAGAACCCCGGTGTCACCGTCCGTCAGCGCTCCGACTCCATGATCCTGTGCAGCATCAATCCGGAAACCAAGGAAGTCTCGCTGATCTCTTTCCTGCGTGACCTGTATGTGGAGATCCCCGGCGGCTACTCCAACAACCGCCTCAATGCCACCTATGCATTCGGCGGTTTCAAGCTGCTCAACCGCACCCTGACGCACAATTTCGGCGTCCACATCGACGGCAATATCGAAGTGGACTTCAGCCGGTTCCAGAAAGTCATTGATGCCGTGGGCGGCGTAGACATTGCGCTGACCACCGCCGAAGCCCGGCACCTGATCGGGCCGACCGCTACGGCCTGCACCATCCACATGGACGGCGTGATGGCGCTGAAGTACGCCCGCATCCGCATCATCGACAGCGACTTCAACCGCACCGCCCGCCAGCGCAATGTGATCATGGCGGTATTCAATAAGATCAAAAGCAAGAGTGTGCCGGAGCTGATGCAGCTGGCCGAAACGATCCTGCCCATGCTGTCCACCGATATGTCCAATACGGAATTGGTGTCGCTGATGTACCAGATGGCCCCCATGATCTCCGGCATGAAGATTTCCAACTACTCCATCCCGGCCAAGGGCACCTATTACAGCACCTATATCCGCGGAATGGCGGTGCTGGTGCCGAATCTGAACAAAAACCGCACGCTTCTGCGCGACAAGTATCTGCCACTGAACTGATGCGCCTGCATCGGCCGCATTCCGTAGGGGCGGCAACCGGCCGGATTCGCCGGAGCAATTGAATATTACCGTGCAAGCCGTTCTTCGCCCACCGGGCGGAGGGCGGTCTTTTTTCATTCCGGGACATGGCCGCGCGACGGATGGCCGCCCCGGTGCGCACTGCATTCCCCATTCATTGTTCATCACTATTTTTTCCGCCCCTTGCATCCCGCAATGCGGTGTGTTATAATACCTTAGTTATACATCAAAATATCACGATACGACATAAAATGCATTTCAGAAAGGCACGATGATACATGGAATATACCATTCTTGACCTCGAATGGAACAGCGCCTATGCGCCGAAAATCGGCGGCTATCTCAATGAGATCATCCAGTTTGGCGCGGTGCGGCTGGACAGCCATCTGCAGGTCATCGACACCTACGACACCTTCGTGCGCCCGCAGACCGGCCGCATCACCCGGCTGGTCACGGAACTGACCAACATCACCGACGACGATGTGAAAAACGGGCGCCTGTTCATGGACGCATTCCGGCGGTTCTGCCGCTTCGCACAGGACAGCGTGATCCTGACGTGGAGCGACGGCGACCTGCGGGAGCTGATCCACAATTACCGTTATTATACCGGCAAAATCGAACTGCCCCTGCGGGCACAGTACGCCGACCTGCAGGAATATTGCCAGAGCCGCCTGCCCGCACTGCCGGGCGGCCGTCAGCTGGGACTAGCCGATGCCGCCGTCCAGCTGGGTCTGGATCCGGAGGCCTTTGCCCTGCACCGCGCCATCGACGACAGCCTGCTGTCCGCCGAATGCCTGCGCTGCACCTTTGACGAGGCCGAGCTGGCGCGCCGCATCATCCCCATGGACACCCGGCTGTACCAGCGGCTGACCTTCAAGGCGCGGTTCATCACCGACCGCCGCGACCCGCTCATCGACCCGGCACAGTTTGAGTTCGTCTGTCCGCTGTGCGGCGGCGAGTTGGCCGGGAAAGAGGACTGGGGCCTGCACAACCGCCAGTTCTTCCGCCGCTTCACCTGCCGTGCATGCGGCAAGAAACTCAAGGCACGGGTGCAGTTCAAGGAAAAATTCGAGGGTGTACAGGTCAAGCGCAGCATTCAGGAGGATCTGCCCAAGCCTGCCCCCGCCGAAGCTGAGGCATAAAGGAGGCCTTCCCGCATGGAAATCAAAGCTTGCCGCCTGTGTCCGCGCAATTGCGGTGCATACCGCAGCGCAGCGCAGGGCAGCGGCGTCTGCCGCATGGGTGCCGACCCGGTGGTGGCACGGGCCGCCCTGCATTTCGGCGAGGAGCCGTGTATCAGCGGTACCCGTGGCTCCGGCACCGTCTTTTTCTCCGGATGCAATCTGAGGTGCAGCTTCTGCCAGAACCGTCAGATCAGCCGGGATGGTTTCGGCCGCCGCATCACACCGGAGCAGCTGGCGGACATCTTCCGCCGGCTGACGGCACAGGGCGCACACAACATCAACCTCGTCACCGCCCCCCACTTCGTCCCGGCGGTCA
>JAFTRF010000297.1 GCA_017462405.1 Clostridia bacterium
CGAGCCGTGTACGGTACCGGCGGCACCGGCTTCCGACTGCATTTCCACGACCTTTACAGTAGAGTCAAAAATATTTTTCTGACCCTGTGCAGACCACTGATCCACATAGTCCGCCATGGGGCTGGACGGGGTAATGGGATAGATACCGGCTACCTCAGTAAACGCATAGGCAACGTGCGCCGCAGCATTATTTCCGTCCATGGTTTTCATTTTTCTTTTGACCATGAGATTTCGTCCTCCTTCGGGTATTCTGTCCGGGCCGGAGGCACAAGGCACCACCGCCCGATACTTTCTTTTCTATTTTAGCACTTTATTTTTCCCGTGTAAAGCAATTTTTTGTGAATAAATCCGAAAAGCTGTAAAAATGTTTTTCCAGTCTGTCGGGACGGACAAAAAGAAACAAAATCTTTACAAGGTCGTCCTTGACAATTTCACAGGTTTGTTATAGTATAGTATGCGTACAGTTTTGCCTGTACACATATTTTCAAAAGGAGTTTCACTATGTTATCCGAAATTGATGGCATTCCCTTATCCCTGCTGACCGTTCAGCCCGCCGGAGGCGGATCCAACCTGCTGGGGCAGGTCTTTCTGCTGGTCCTGCTGATTTTTGCCAATGCGTTCTGTGCCGCGTCCGAGATGGCCGTTGTGTCGCTGAATGAAGCAAAAATCAAGCGCATGGCCGAGGACGGCAACAAGCAGGCTGCCAAGCTGCTGCGCCTGACCGCCAATTCCAGCCGTTTTCTGGCCACGATCCAGATCGGCGTGACGCTGGCCGGCTTTCTGTCCTCTGCATCGGCCGCCCAAAGCTTTGCCGAACCGCTGGCTGCTGCGATGAGCGCCCTGCCCATCCCGCCTGCTACGCTGGAAAGCATCGCCACCGTGCTGATCACCGTCATCCTGTCGTATTTTTCGTTGGTCTTCGGTGAACTGGTGCCCAAAAAGCTGGCACTGCAGCGGGCCGAAAGTCTGGCATTGGCCGTGGTGGATGTGCTGTTGCTGTTGTCGGCACTGTTCCGCCCGGTGGTATGGTTCCTGACCATCTCCACGAATTTCGTGGCCCAGCTGATGGGTCTGAACCCCAATGCTGACGACACCCCCGTCACCGAGGAGGACATTCTCTCCATGGTGGATGAGGGCGAGGAAAGCGGTGTGCTGGAAGAAAGCGCCAAGGATATGATCACCAATATTTTCGACTTCAAGGATACCACCGTCAGCGAACTGATGACCCACCGTACTGAGGTGGTCGCTGTGGCCGATACCGCCTCTGTGGAGGATGTCATCCGTGTGGCGCTGGACGAGGGCTATTCCCGCATTCCGGTGTATCACGAGGACATTGACAACATCAAGGGCATCCTGTATGTCAAGGATCTGCTCCGCTTCGTGGGCAACTGTGCAGACAACATCAGCATCACCGGACTGATGCATGATGTATATTTCGTGCCGGAAGTCAAGCGCTGCGACGAGCTGTTCACGGAAATGACGGAGAAAAAGCGTCAGATGGCCGTCGTCTGTGACGAATACGGCGGCACCTCCGGTATCATCACCATGGAGGATCTGCTGGAGTCCATCGTCGGCAGCATTCAGGACGAATACGACGACGAAACCGAAGAAATCGAGCAGCTGACGGAAAACACCTTTACCGTAGACGGCACCACTTCCATCGGCGAGGTCGCCGAGCTGATCGACGAGGATCTGCCGGAGGGCGACTATGACACCATTGCCGGATTTATGCTGGATCAGCTGGGTTACATTCCGGATCCGGGGCAGCACCCTGTGGTAGAGTTCGGTGACTGCATCTTCACCGTACGGGAGCTGGACGACCGCCGCATCGCTTCCATCCACATCGAGCGCCGCATGAAGCAGGACAGCGACGATGTTCCTTCACCGGCCGGAACGGCTGCAGACTGAGCCTCTGTATCCAAATTTGCACGGACCTCTTGACATCTGCTCTAAAAACAGGTACAATAGAATCGTAGAAAACAGACATGCTTTGAATGTATGCAAAGGAGAATTATCATGAATGATTTTGCAGCAGATCTGCTGACGCTGACCGACGAGGACGGCATTGAAATGGAGTTCCAGATTCTGGACACGATCGAAACCGATGAAGGCACCTTCCTGGCCCTGCTGCCCGTGGAAGAGGCTGACGACGAGGATGAGAACGGCGCTTACTACATCCTGAAGGAAGAAATCGACGAGAACGGCGAGTCCATGCTGGCCGAGATCGAAGACGAAGCCCTGCTGGATCGTCTGGCCGAGATCTTCCAGGCACATTTCGATGAAATGTACGGCGAAGACGACGAATAATTTCCTCACCATCTGCACATACTGACATTACATTTCTCTGACAAAAGACTCCTGCTCGGTTCGCGGACTGCGTCTTTATAACCCTACACTTGATAAAAAAGGGAGTTTGTCTCCGGCGGCGGACTGCAGACCTCCCGGCTTCGGCCGGACGAAGGGAGCGCGAAACCGAAGGGCGGACACCCACCTGCTGCTACTGTAGGCAGGTTATCAAATTCGCTATACGGCCGAGCGGGACTTTTGGGAGTGATGACACCGCCGCACGGGAATTTCCTGTGCGGCGGTTTTCTTCTGCAAAAAATAATCTACATAAAGGAGCATCCATCATGAATATTGCAGTTGCACAATCCGGTGGACCGACCTGTGTCATCAACGCTTCGCTGCTTGGTGTGTTCCGGGAAGCGCTGGCTGATGAACGGATCCAGCACATTTACGGTTCCCTGAACGGCATTGAGGGCATCCTCAACGATCGTCTCATCGACCTGAGCGACGCGCTGCCCGACGAGCATCACTGCGCACTGCTGCGCCAGACGCCCGGTGCTGCGCTGGGCTCCTGCCGCAAGAAAATGCCGAAGCCGTCCGACGACCCCCGCCTGTATGCCCAGATCGCCGAGCGTTTTGCGCTGTATGACATCGGCGCATTCTTTTACATTGGCGGCAACGACTCCATGGACACCACCGCCAAGCTGTCTGCTTATTTCGCCTCCATCA
>JAFTRF010000298.1 GCA_017462405.1 Clostridia bacterium
ATGAATGGATTTGTTCCATTTCCGGATGGAGAGGTATTTAAGGAGATCACGCCGCCCGACTACGTGGAAGGCCCTTGTGTCGTCAAGCGAGGTGCGGAGTATTATTTCATGTGGTCTGCAGGCAATTGGAGTACCGGCACTTATCATGTCAATGTTGCCCGTGCAAAATCGCTTTTAGGGGATTTCAACAATTATCGGACCATTCTCCAGACGGGCGACTGCGCGTTTGCGAACGGTCCCGGTCACAACGGGTATTTCTACCTTGCGGAGCAGGACCGTTATCTGATGGTTTACCATCGTCACGACAATGACGTCCGCGCCGGCAACGCCCGTTTTATCTGCATCGACGATATGCCGTTGGATGAGAATGGCGATATTCTGCCCATCGAAATGACCACGGAATGGACGATGAACGTTTAAGGCAATATGATTGTTCCGTGCGTAAAGTATCTCTGCGGAACAATTGAAACGAAAGGACTGTTTGCCAATGTTTGAACTGACCAATGAACAGCGCAAATACTTTGCCCTGCCGCCCGTGGAACCGCATTGGGTGCGGGTAACGGTCCAGCCCTCCCCTTACGACCTCCACGATACCTATGCGTGGCTGGATGGCCGCCGGGTCGTCAAGGTGCTGCTCTTTTCCGGACAGCCTGCATATCAGTATATGGAATATAGCGTAGATGAACAGCTGTCGGAAGACGGCACCATGCTGCTGCCCAAAACTGCCAAAGGCAAACCGAAGAAATTCACCGCCGCCAATCTGATGAAGCGCACGGCGACCGGTGTGACATTGTCTTACTATGAGAATTATATTACTTTGTACAGCAACGTCAGCCAGCAGGATTATTATTCCTCCCAATACGATGATTGCCCGGTACACAGTCTCTCTGATTTTGCACAATGGGTATCGGATTGGTGCCGCAATACCGATGAAAAAGCCTTGCAGGAAATTCACGCCTTTGCCGCCCAACCTCGCAAGCACCAGAAGTTCAAAGAGGGTGACTTCTTCCGGTTCCGCATCAACCGCACGCTGTACGGTTACGGACGGATTCTGCTGGATTATAACAAAATGCGGAAAGACGGCACACCCCACTGGGAAATTTTCATGGGTAAACCGCTGTGCGTCGGTGTTTATCACATCGTGACGGAGAATCCGGCGCTGACCCCGGAACAGCTGGTGGGGCTGCCCATGCTGCCGCCGCAGATGATTATGGACAACATCTTTTTCTACGGGGAATGTCCCATCATCGGACACCGCCCCGTCACGGAATCCATCGACTATCCCATCCACTACGGACGAAGCATCTGCGCGCAGGATCCTGATATGGTCTGTTATCAATGCGGAAAAACTTATATTACGCTGCCGGGCAGATCGTCCCATGCAGGTGGATTTGTTTTCAACGGCATTGGATGGTCGCTGCATGTCCGTCTGTCTATTCTGCAGGCCTGCATCCGGGAGAATTCCAACGAACCGTACTGGCGCATGGCCCCCGTTGGCTGGACGGACGGCGATTTGCGCGCCCCGAAGCATCGTGCCGTACGGGAAGCCATTCAGAAAAAGATGGGCATTTTATAAACATATATACAATTTTATATGTACAAGAAAAACAGCTGCCTGTTTGACGGAATTTTCTCCGTAAACAGACAGCTGTTTGCTTTAATGCCATTCAGATTTCAACGATGCGCCCGGTGTGCAGATATTCCAGCCGCTCCCCCATTTTGGTTTTCAGATATGCAAACTGAGCCTCTCCGGTGCAGTGCCCGGTATAGTACATCGTGGGGTACGACAGCAGTTCCTCTGCGGCAGCATCCAGCATTGCCCGGTCCGCTTCTTCTGCCGGGTCCAGCTTCATAAAATGAAAGCCACCGATGAGCACATCCGGCCGGAACCATGCCATGATGTTGCCGATGCCCTTGTGGGAACATCCGCTGACCAAGATGCGGCGACCGTTTTCTTCGATGAGCAGGTATTGCTCGTGGCAGAAATCCTCCGGCACAAACCGTCCGCCACGGCAGACCGTCAGCCCGAACGGTCGGATCGGATGCCGGTACGGTGCATCATTGACCGTATACAGCGTCAGCCCATCCCCCAATGTCTGTACCGCATCTGCCAAAATCAGCCGGGGTTCATACTGCAGAGACGGATCCAGACCGATGTATTTCGCCATTCCGTTGTAGTGCGCACCAAACGCTGCCCGGCTGACATAGACCGGCGCCCGCTCATTCTGCGCCAGAAATGTGCGGATGCCGCCGCCGTGGTCGTAGTGTCCGTGGGACAGCACCGCCGTATCCACTGCGGACAGGTCAAGGCCCAGCCGCCGGGCATTGACCGCGAATGCATCGCTCTGCCCCATATCAAACAAAATGCTGTGTCCGCGGACTTCCAAAAGCAGACTCAGCCCATGCTCTGCAAGCATCTCCGGCGCGCTGGTCGTATTTTCCGTCAATACCGTCAGTTTCATTCCTGCACCTCCAATAACATGATGAAAAGAAAAGCACCGGTGCGGGAGCCTGTCCCGTACCGGTGTTCAGATGCGCTTTGGTGATTACATAAAGAATGCGACAATGTTGACCAGCATGATCAGTACGACAAAAACAACGCCCAGGATCTTGGTTCCGCGGGACAGGATGTCCTCGTAGGAACGGTTGGAACCCTTGAAGAAAGAGCTTTCGTTGTTACCGGCGATCGAGCCCAGACCTTCGTCGTGACCTTCCTGCAGTACCACAGCAACCGTGATCGCAACGGCAGCCAGCAGAATCAGAAAACCAAGAATAATTTCTACAATGCCCATGTATCGACACCTCCACTCAAAAAAGCTACGCTTTTAGTATCATAGCACAAAACCATTTTATTTGCAAGTTATTTCTTTCGAAATTTCGAAATTATCTTGCTTTTACGGCCGTTCCCAGATACGGCAACTCTGGTTCAAACAGCAGACCACCCGCCGGTGCGGTTCCGGCCTCTGCCGTACGCGCCACACACCGGGCCACAAAATCTACGGCCAGCTGTACGGCCTGTACCATATCTTCGCCGTTGAGCAATCCGGCCAGCAGCACGGATGCAAACAGATCGCCTGTCCCATGAAACGCACCGGCTTCACAGGGCGCACTGACATAACGGGTGCCACTTTGCCCCTGCCGGGCAATCATCGCTCCGATACGGCCGTCGATCCGCACACCGGTAACGATCACCGTCTTGGCACCGTTTCGACACAGAGCTTCCGCGGCTTCGGCCGCTTTTTCCGGCGTATCCACAAAATCCAGTGGCTGTCCAAGCAGTGCTGCTGCTTCGGTCATGTTTGGAGTCAGGATGTGCGCCTCCCGGCACAAATCCTGCATTTTTTCTGCCATCAACGGGGTCACGGAACGATACAGCCGTCCGTGGTCGCCCATCACCGGGTCCAGCAGAAACAGCGTGTCCGCCTGCCGCAGCAGCGGCAACATCTGACGTACGACATCCAGCTGATGCTCTCCGGCCAGATAGCCTACGTATACTCCGTCGAAATCCACGCCCAGCCGATGATACTGATTTGCCGCCGGTAACAGGCTGTCCGTCAGGTCGGTCACTGCCGGGTCCGGCAAGCCCATGTGCGACGACAGCACCGCCGTAGGCATCGGCACCGTCTCAATGCCGCTGACTGCCAGTACCGGCAACGCAATGGTCAATGCACAGCGGCCATAGCCGGACAAATCCTCCACAACGGCTGCTCGCTTCAGGTATCCACTCATACTTCTTCTCCCGTCGGCCATATCTGCCGCTTCATGGGTGTAGTACAATCGATCGCTCCTGCCAGCTGAGACGCAAAGGTCTGCTGCAACACGGACTCGGCGTCGGCCGGTTCCGCACCGTTCCATACGCAGATCAGCTGACCTCCGGCACAGTACAGTACCTGCCCGCCCAGCTTCCGCACGGCACGACCCAGAATATCGCCGAATGCCAGCACCGCCCGGTGTACCGCCCGATAATCCATGTCATATTCCGGCAAGTGCGTCAGCTTCGTCGTTTCAAAGGTATACCACACCATCCGGATGTCCTCCCGGAACGTGCGCCGCAGAATCATCGGCAGGCGATGCAGGCGGCTCACGGCTACATCCCGGCTGAGGTAACGGGTCACGGCACCGACATCCGGCAAGAGACGCACCGTAAAGGAACTGTCGTTCAGCCCACTCTCCCGCACGACACGCTTCAGCAAATCTGCCTCTCCGCACAGAATCATCGTACTCCCGAAGTAAAACGGCGGGGTCTTTTCGTTCATCAAAACCGTATCCACATACGGCATCAGAATCTGCCGCATCGGCAGTCCCGCCTCCAGCAGCTTTTGTGCCGCCGCTTTCATCTGTTCGTTCTGGAAATGCAGGATTTCCGCTGCAGCCGGTGCAGCCAGCCCGCCGCGGAAAAGAACCGACGGGGTCACACCCCGCAGGACAAGATACTGGTGATTCATGGCAATCTCTCCCGGAATTGAAAATTATACAATTTTATCATATCACATTTGCCTGTAAAATGCAAGAAAATCCGCTTGTATCAATTGACATCACCACTTAAAAGCGGTAAAATAACAAGTGCATTTTGAG
Organism: Clostridia bacterium; assembly: GCA_017462405.1. GTDB lineage: Bacteria > Bacillota > Clostridia > Oscillospirales > Acutalibacteraceae > RGIG4076. The sequence goes on from JAFTRF010000298.1 coordinate 4,576, forward strand.
ACTCCCGAAAGAAGGATTTTTTATGACCATTTTCGATATCATCACCGCAGACAAGCCCAGTCTGTCCTTTGAGGTGTTTCCCCCGAAAACCAGCGCCGGCATGGAGAATGTCCGGGCGGCTACACAGGAGATCGCTGCGCTGAAACCCAGCTACATGAGCATCACCTATGGTGCCGGCGGCGGTACGTCCGCTTACACCGCTGACATTGCCGCCGGTCTGCAGCAGCTTGGTGTGCCTACGATGGCGCATCTGACCTGTGTATCCTCCACCAAAGCGCAGGTGCGGGCCCAGCTGGATCTGCTGCGCGCCAAGGGAATCCGGAACATTCTGGCACTGCGCGGCGACATTCCCCAGGGAATGACCATCGATCACCCCGAATACCGCTACGCCAGCGAACTGACCGCGGAAATCCGGGATTACGGCGGATTCTGCATCGGCGGTGCCTGCTATCCGGAGGGACACCCCGACAGTGCGACCTCCGCCGAAGACATCCTCGGTCTGAAACGCAAAGTCGAGGCCGGATGCCAGTTTCTGACCACGCAGATGTTTTTCGACAACAACATCCTCTACAATTTCATGTATCGCATCCGTGAAGCGGGCATTTCGGTGCCGGTGGTTGCAGGTATCATGCCGGTAACAAACCCCAAGCAGATCAAGCGCATCTGCGCCATTTCCGGCAACACCCTGCCGTCCCGCTTCATCCGTATCGTGGACCGTTATTCGAACAACCCCGCCGCCCTGCGGCAAGCCGCCGTGGTTTATGCCGCCGAACAGATCATCGACCTGTATGCCAACGGCATCAACGCGGTGCACGTATATTCCATGAACAAGCCGGAAGTCGCACGGGAGATTCAGGCCATGGTTTCTGAAATCATCCGATGAAGCGCACGGTTCGTTCATACCCGGCCACTGTACTGACGCTCTCCCCGGTTGAACTGCGGGCGCGGCTGAAGTGCCCGCCGGAACAGGTGCAAGCCTTGTTGGACATATGGCTCCCACAGGTGCGGGCTTCTGCTGTCTGCCGGGTCTGCGCCGTCGAGACGGAAATTCACCGGAACGGCGGATTGCATCTGGGTTCGTTGACCGTGGAAAGCCACGGGCTGGAAGCTGTACTGAACGGATGTGACTGCGCCCTCGTGATGGCGGCCACACTGGGAGCCGGTACGGACCGGCTGCTGATGCAGGCCGCTCTGCGCTCCCCCGCGCAGCAATACATTGCCGATGCCGTCGCTTCTGCGCTGATTGAGGCGCTTTGCGACCGGGCAGAGGACGACTTGTGCGCCGGACGGCCACACACGCACCGCTTCAGTCCGGGCTACGGCGATCTGCCACTCGGCATCCAGCCGGATTTGCTGAACCTGCTGGATGCACACCGGCAAATCGGCCTTGCATTGACCGACAGCCTGCTGATGACCCCCACCAAATCGGTCACGGCTGTCATCGGGCTGCGCAATCCTACTCTATAAGGAATGAGATGTATATAAAATGATGAACATCATGGAAGCCGTTGCCCGCAGACGGCTTTATTTCGACGGCGGCATGGGTACACTCCTGCAAGGCATGGGCCTCGCCCCCGGTGCCGCTCCGGAACGCTGGAATTTGTCGCATCCCGACCGCATCGCGTCCGTTCACCGCGCTTATCTGGATGCCGGATGCGATATTATTAAGATGAATACGTTCGGCATCAACGAACTGCGCTTTGACGATCCGGAAACGCTGATCGAAGCCGCTGCACAATGCGCCCGTTCCGCCATCGGTGACCGTACCGGCAAATACATGGCCTACGACATGGGCCCGACCGGCAAGCTGCTGGAGCCGCTGGGTAATCTGCCCTTTGAACGGGCGGTAGAAATTTTCGGACGCTGTGTCCGGGCGGCGGTACAAGCCGGTGCCGACCTGATCCTCATCGAAACCATGAGCGACGCCTACGAAACCAAGGCCGCCGTACTGGCCGCCAAGGAGAACAGCACGCTGCCGGTCTTTGTTACCAATGCCTACGATGGCACCGGCAAGCTGATGACCGGTGCCGATCCCGCCGCTATGGTCGCGCTGCTGGAGGGTCTGGGCGTAGATGCGCTGGGTGTCAACTGCTCCGTAGGTCCCGACCAGCTGACACAGGTCGTAGACACGCTGTGTCGCTATGCTTCTGTGCCGGTGATCGTCAACCCGAATGCCGGTCTGCCCTCTTCCGTGGACGGCAAACCCGTATATTCCATCGGCCCGGCGGAATTTGCTGCATATATGGTTCCGCTGGCACAGCGCGGCGCCGCCATTCTGGGCGTCTGCTGCGGCACCACTCCGGAATACATTGCTGCATTGATTGCAGATACCCAGAATTTGCCATATGCATTACCCGAACGCAAACCCGACACGCTGGTTTCTTCCTACACCCACGCTGTCACCATCGGCGAGGTACCGCTGCTGATCGGTGAACGCATCAACCCTACCGGCAAGAAAAAAGTGAAAGAGGCCCTGCGGCGCGGCGATCTGGAGCCGCTGCTCCGGGACGGTCTGATGCAGGCCGATGCCGGTGCGCATCTGCTGGACGTCAATGTCGGTCTGCCGGACATTGACGAACCGGCGGTACTGGTTGAGCTGGTTCAGCGTCTGCAGGCCGTCACCGACCTTCCGCTACAGCTGGATACGACCCATCCGGAAGCAATGGCGCGCGCCATGCGCATCTACAACGGCAAACCGCTGGTCAATTCCGTCAACGGTACGACCGAAAGTATGCGGACCATTTTCCCGCTGGTCAAAAAATACGGTGGTGCCGTGATCGCGCTGACCATCGACGAAAACGGCATTCCCGATACGGCCGAGGGCCGCTGTGCCGTCGCCGAAAAAATTGTCCGCTGTGCCGAAGATTTCGGCATTCCGCGCAAGGAAATCATCGTGGACCCGCTGGCGATGGCTGTTTCTGCCGATCCGTCCAGCGCCAAGGTCACGCTGGATGCCATCCGCCTCATCAAGGCACGGCTAGGGGTAGCGACCAGCCTGGGCGTCTCCAACATTTCCTTTGGTCTGCCTGCCCGTGAAGTCGTCAATGCATCGTTTTTCGGTCTGGCACTGGGCGCCGGTCTGGATTGTGCGATCATGAATCCCTTCTCCGTAGGCATGATGCAGACCTACCACGCGTTCAATGCGCTGATGGCGCATGACCCGAACTGCGCGTCTTATATTGCTCATGCCGCAGGCTGGGCAACACCGTCTGCCGCCGTACCGGCCGCCACACCTCAGAAATCCCGCGATGTCGGCGGGTTGAAAGATGCCATCTGCCGCGGACTGCGGGAAGAAGCGCTCCGGGAAGCACAGGTTCTGCTGCAGACGACCCCGCCGCTGACCATCATCGAAACGGAAATCATTCCTGCGCTGGACGAAGCCGGACGCACCTTTGAGCAGAAAACCACCTTCCTTCCCCAGCTGCTGGTCACGGCCGAAACGGCATCCGCAGTCTTTGATCTCATCAAAGCCGCTATGCCCGCTGCAGCACAGGACAGCACCCGCAAGGTCGTGCTGGCAACCGTCCGGGGCGATATCCACGACATCGGCAAGAACATCGTCCGGGTGTTGCTGGAAAGCTTCGGTTTTACCGTCATAGATCTGGGGCGCGATGTCGCCGCTGAAACCGTGCTGCAGGCAGTACAAGCGCACGCCTGCAAGCTGGTGGGCCTCAGTGCGCTGATGACCACCACCGTTCCCGCAATGGGCGACACCATCGCACTGCTGCGCAAAGAAGCACCGGGTACAACCGTCGTGGTTGGCGGTGCCGTATTGACGCAGGAATACGCTGACCGCATCGGCGCGGACTTTTACGCCGCCGATGCCATGGAAACGGTACGCTTCGCACAGAAATTTTATGCATAACGGGGATGGATTCCCCTTGAATGAAAAAACGCTGTTCCGGGAGAAAACTCGCCGGAACAGCGTTTTTGTATGGTTATTTTTGATTTGCAAAGAGGTAAACCCATCCCAGGTTATCACTCCTTGCCGCAGGCGAACGTTATTTTTATTCCGTCCGGGCCCATACAGCCAGCAGACCGCCGTATTTGTAATCGCCAGCCGCCACCACCGTCCCGTCGGCCTTGATGCCGATGGTGATGCGGTTGCCCGCGGCAATGTCCACGATGCCGGTCCAGTTTTCCACATCGCATTCGCCGTAATTATTAAATCCGGCCGCCACCACCGTCCCGTCCGACTTCAGTCCTACGGAATGCTCGTATCCGGAAGCCACATCCACGATATCCGTCCACTCCGATACAGCCAGCTGGCCATACAGATCCGATCCCGTACAGATGACCGTACCGTCCGGCTTCAGCCCCATGAAATTAAATTTATTGGCGGAAATCATGGTGACTTCCGGCCAGTCCTCGGCGTATTTGTCGTGGGCAGATTGTGTAACCCCCGTGATCCGCCCGCGGTTGTCCAGCACCAGCGTCATCCGGCGGCTGGCACAGATCTGCGTGATATTGCGCAGATCCTCGACCTCGCACTGATGATTGGAATTCAATCCCGTTGCCACCACCGTACCGTCGGATTTCAGCCCCAGCGTATAATATTCACACGCGGAAATAGCCACAATGTCCGTCCATTCCGACACTTCGCATTGGCCGTATTTGTTGCTGCCGGTCGCAATGACCGTACCGTCGGATTTCAGCCCGACGGAGTGATATTCGCCGGCAGACACCTGCACGATGTCCTTCCAGTTGTATACCACGCACTGACCGTAGCGGTTGAAGCCGACCGCCCGCACCGTACCATCCGAACGCACACCCAGCGTATGACGGTGTCCGCAGGAAATCTGCACCATATCCGTCCAGCGATGGGTGCCGTAATACCATAGTACACCGATACTCAGTACCAGCATCATGGCCGAAACCGTCATCAGCATCCGCCACAGCTTTTTTTGTTCGTGCGGTTCCGGCTTCCATCTCGGTTTTGTCTGCACCGGCTGTTTTTCTGCCGTTGCCGGTTCCCGCCTCGGTCCGCCGAGTTCTTCTCCCACCGCTTCACAATAGCGGTTCAGTTCTACGGCATCTTTATAATTGCCCAGTTCTGCAAACATCCGGCGAGCCCGTATATATTCCTCCGAGGTCCGCGCCGTGTCCTTGGTACGAACCGCCTGCTGATATTTCCGTTCCAGCGATTGCAGGTCCTCCCGCGGTGCATCCTTGCTCCCGCCATGCTGTTCCCGCAATAAATCTGTATTCGTATTTCTCATAGGCACTCACTCCTTTGTCGTGTCCTACACATATGCTCATTTTCCCATTATCACAGTTCCAGTATAGCATAGGATTGATAAAATGTCAATCATTTCTCAATGTTATGAACACAGTTTTTTCATACTTCAAATTTTCCGAAATAAAATAATTTTTTTCAGAAAAGGGGTTGACAACTGTGAATGATTGTGCTACAATGATGAAGCTGTCGGGAGACAGCAAACAAGTAAATGCGGATATGGCGGAATTGGCAGACGCGTTAGATTCAGGTTCTAATGAGGGTTCCTTCATGCAGGTTCGACCCCTGTTATCCGCACCACAAAAACAGCTTCTATCACACGATGGAAGCTGTCTTTCTTTGTTCTTCGCTATTTTCATGGAGGCTATTTATGAAACGTACACCCATTTCCTGCGACCTGACCCGCTTTCCGCAGGTATTCCACCCCCTGTTCCGGGGCGCACAGCTGTTTGACAGCAGTTCTTCTCCCGCTGCCCGCGTTTATTTTATTCGGCATGGACAAGACGGCTATTACCTCAAAACCGCGCCCAAAGGTTCGCTTACACAGGAGGCCCGGCTGAACCGGTATTTCCATTCCCTGCATTCCGGGCCGGAAGTGCTGGCTTACGAATCGCTTGCAGAAGATTGGCTGCTGACCCGACAAGTTCCCGGCGAGGATTGTACGCACGCGCAGTACCTTTCCGATCCCGTCCGGCTGGCCGATACCACCGCCGGATTGCTCCGCGCACTGCACGAAATGCCCGTGTCGGATTGTCCGGTGCATCATACGGAGCGATACATCCGCGCCGTGCGGGAAAATCACCGCAAAGGCATTTTTGATGCAACGCTGTTCCCGGACGGCTGGGGGATGCCTACCGTGGAAGAAGCCCATCGCATCGCTGAAGCGGCGCTCCCCTGTCTGAAAAGCGATACGCTGCTCCATGGCGACTACTGCCTGCCCAACATCGTGCTGGAAAACTGGCACTTCACCGGATTTATTGATCTGGGCAACGGCGGCATCGGTGACCGGCACATCGACCTGTTCTGGGGAACATGGACGCTGTGCTTCAACCTGCATACTGATGCATACTGCGGTCGTTTTCTGGATGCTTACGGCCGGGATTGCTTTGATCCGGAGCTACTCCGGGCTGTGGCGGCATTTGAATGCTTTCTCTGATGCACCGCGCAAAATTCTTCTAAAAATATTTCAAAAAAGACTTGACATCCGGAAACAGTTGTGCTACAATAATGAAGCTGTCGGGAGACAGCGACAAGTAAATGCGGATATGGCGGAATTGGCAGACGCGTTAGATTCAGGTTCTAATGAGGGTTCCTTCATGCAGGTTCGACCCCTGTTATCCGCACCACAAAAACAGCTTCTATCACACGATGGAAGCTGTTTTTGTTTATTTCATTTACCGGAAGGAGAACGAAGATGACTAAAAAAACGATTTTTGCCGTGTCTGATATTCACGGCCATTATACCCAGCTGAAAACTGCGCTGGACCGCGCCGGCTACTGTGCAGACGACCCTTCTCACCTGCTGGTCTGCTGCGGCGATTATTTTGACCGCGGCAGCGAAAATCTGCGCGTTCTGAAGTTTTTCGATTTTTTGGATCGCAAAGTTCTTCTCCGGGGAAACCACGAGGATATGCTGCTGAATTTGTTCCGCACCGGTCAGCTGATGCCCTATCATTGCACCAACGGCACCGTTGCAACGGTGCTGGAGTTTTTTGGTAAATATAGTGTAGATGGGTTCGATTGGATCGATTTTTCCGGCCGCACACGGATGCTGGACCGGGTCACGGATTTCATCCACGGGACCCACAACTATTTTGAAACAGAGCATTATGTTTTTACGCATGGCTGGCTGCCCACAACGCTGTCCGCTTCCGGCCCGATGATTGATCCCGCATGGCGCCGTGCCTCGCCGGAGCGGTGGATCGCCGCTCGCCGCGCCCGATGGACGGAAATGTACCCGCAGTGTGGCCGTCTGCCAGATCGCACGCTGGTATGCGGTCATGTACCCACCTGTTTTGCCGCAGAACTGTACCCGGAGCGTCGCCCGGAGGATTTCAGCATTTTGCGCAAGGACGGTCTGATTGTACTGGATGCCGGAACATTCTCCTCCGGTGAAGTCAATGTACTGGTCATTCCAGATGAGCCCTGTCCCACGTAAGGCGAAAAAAATGCAAAAAATAAGCAAATTTTTTCGAAAAAAGGGGTTGACAAATTTCTTCCCCTGTGCTATAATGACCAAGCAGTCGAGAGACGGCAACAAGCAAATGCGGATATGGCGGAATTGGCAGACGCGTTAGATTCAGGTTCTAATGAGGGTTCCTTCATGCAGGTTCGACCCCTGTTATCCGCACCACAAAACCCACTCTCGAAAAGAGTGGGTTTTGTTTTATCCGTTTATTACCAATCTTCGGTATGTGAAGCTGAACCTGTGCCCGCCGACACGCCTTTCGCTCCACGCAAATTTCAGGAGGCTTTAACCATGGTTCGCGTAATCCTGTCCGCAATCGTGTCCTTTGCGGCAACCAATTTTGACGAAATTTTCATCCTCTCGGCGTTCTTCGGCCGGTGTGATTCGCATCGGGAGGAACGGGACATTTCCATCGGCCATCTCTCCGGCATGGTGATCCTGACCGGCCTGAGTATTCTGACGGCACTGGGCTGGCGTCTGCTCCCCACCCAGTACATTCACCTGCTCGGCATCTTCCCCATTGCGCTGGCCGCATGGGAGATCTTCAAGTACATCCGGGGCCGGATCCATCCGGAAACGGTGCACAAGAAAGTCAAATCTATTCTGCCGGACGTGGGCCTTGCGGCACAGATCATGATTATGTCGCTGGTACACGGTCTGGACAACATCGGTATTTATGCTGCTATGTTTGTCCGTTACAATGCACTGGAAATTGCGGTGACAGCAGTTGTGTTCGCTGTGATGACCGAGCTGTGGTGCATGCTGTCCGAGAAGCTGGTGCATTTCCGTACGCTGCATGATTTCCTTCACAAGCATGCATTCTGGCTTATTCCGCTGATTTATCTGTATCTGGGGCTTCATGTGCTGATGCACTGAGGCACAAACCGGTTCCGGGCATTCCGGAACCGGTTTTTTGTTTGCCGTTTTTTTATTTTCTACTGGTAAAATCGTTCATAATATGTTATATTAAAAGGAGAAGCCCTGCGCCTGCGGCGACAGCGGCATAAAAGCGACACGGAAAGGAACGGTCACAAGCCATGCGAAAAGACGACGTTTTATATCGGCAATACATCGACATTCTCAACGAGGAGCTGCGGCCCGCAATGGGCTGCACGGAACCCATCGCACTGGCCTATGCCGGTGCACGGGCGCGTCAGGTGCTGGGCGCCGAGCCGGACCGGGTCAAGGCTTTCGTCAGCGGCAACATCATCAAGAATGTCAAAAGTGTCATTGTCCCCAATACCGGCGGTCTGCACGGCATTGCCCCTGCGCTGGCAGCCGGCATCGTGGCCGGAGACGCCGGTCGGGAGCTGGAGGTCATCAGTTCGGTCACGCCTGCACAGCATGGTGACATCCGCCGCTTTCTTGAAAATGCCGACATTACCGTACGCCCGGCGGAATCTGCACTGGTATTCGACATTGATCTGACTGTGTCCCGCGGGAATGATTGGGCGCAGGTGCGTATCATCAATCACCACACCAACGTCGTTACCATCCGCAAAAACGGTGAGATCCTGCTGAATCTGCCCATTGCAGAGTCCTCAGAGGACCACCTGACCGACAAATCCTGTCTGAGCATTGAGAAAATCGTGGAGTTTGCTGATGTACTGGATCCGGACGATGTTCCCTGCATCCGTCGTCAGATTGAGACGAATATGGCCATCGCTGAGGAAGGTCTGCGAGGCAACTGGGGCGCCAACATCGGCAGCGTGATTCTCCGCCGCCAAGGCACCGCCCCCGCAAAAAAAGCTGCCGCCTATGCTGCCGCAGGCTCCGATGCACGTATGAGCGGCTGTGAGATGCCGGTTATCATCGTATCCGGCAGCGGCAATCAGGGCATCACAGCCAGCGTTCCCGTAGCCGTATTCGGGCAATGCATGAACGCACCGGAGGAACTGGTGATCCGGGCGGTTGCGTTGAGTAATCTTGTCACGATTCACCAGAAATCCGGCATCGGCCGTCTGTCCGCCTACTGCGGTGCCATCAGTGCAGGCTGCGGTGCCGGTGCAGGCATTGCTTATCTGCAGGGCGGTCGTGCTGATGCGGTGGCGCATACCGTTGTCAATGCCATCGCCATTTTGTCCGGCACCATCTGCGACGGCGCCAAGCCCTCCTGCGCCGCCAAGATCGCCTCGGCCATCGAAGCCGGTCTGCTGGGCTATGATATGTATCTGGAGCATCAGCAGTTTTACGGCGGTGACGGCATCGTGACCGACGGTGCCGACCGTACCATTGACAATATTGGCCGTCTGGCCCGCGAGGGGATGCAGGAGACGGACCGTACCATTCTGAAAATCATGATGGACGATTGATTCACGGAGGACAAGCATGAAGGTTTGTTTTTCCACGCTGGGCTGCACGGAGCGCAGTCTGGCGCAGGTTCTTGCGCTGGCCAAGGCATATCACATGGACGGCATCGAGATCCGCGGGCTTGGCGGCCTGCTCCGCAATGCGGATATCCCCGAACTGCAGCCGGAGTATGCTCCCGCTGTCCGGTCAGCACTGCGGGACGCCGGGCTTGTACCGGTGGTACTGGGGACATCCTGCCAGTTTCATGCCGGTGTCCGCTGGGATGATGTCATGACGGAGGGGCAGGCCTCCATCCGCGCTGCACAGCGGCTTGGGATTCCGTTCATCCGTGTATTCGGTAATTATTTCCGCCCCGATGCAGCTACTGCCGTCCGGCGAGTCATTGACGGCATCCGCAGCTTGCTGAATGATACGGCGGACACGAACGTGACGGTTTTGCTGGAAATCCATGCCGATTTTCATCGGGCTGAAGAGTTGCTTGCCATTGTGAACGGCATCAACTCTCCCCGCTTCGGACTGCTGTGGGATGTATATCACAGCGATGCGACATATGGGGATGATTGGATGACCCTGTACCGGCAGATCTGCCCGTATATCCGCCATGTACATATCAAGGATTATCATCGCACCGACGGTCGGCTGTGCCTCCCCGGCGACGGCGATCTGCCCCTGTCCCCCATTTTGCGGCAGCTGGAAGCCGATGAGTTTGACGGCTTTGTGTCGCTGGAATGGGAACGGCTCTGGCATCCGGAACTGCCGGAGATCGAAGCGGCGCTGGATGCATTCCGGCTTGTTATCGACCGCTAAAATAAAATCTGAAACGCAAAAAAGTCCTGTAACCGCGCAATTTTATGCGGTTACAGGACTTTTTATGTCTTTACGGTTTCAGTTTCCGGATCAAAGCACCCTCCGGTACCGGTGTATCACAGGGAATGCGCAAAACCATTTCTGCGTGTTTCGCGGACGGCACCGGTTCGCCGTTGATGTCCGTCATGCCGGTCACTTTCAGTTCCACAGGCTTGACACCGGGAGCCACGATTTCCACCGTATCGCCCTCAAAGAAGCGGTTCCGCTGTGCCGCGGTCAGGATACCATCCTGCCAGCCCAACACTGCTGCGCACACTTCGTACGAACGGATGTAGCCGCCGTTGGCGTAAAACTGGCCCGGTTCCGTGTCGAAGAAAAATCCCGTGGAATAATCCCGGTGGCTGATTTTATTGACCTCGTCAAGCACCCACGGCTCCGGCTGACGACCTTCCAGCGCTGCATCCAGCGCCATACGGTAGGCATTGACCATCGTCGCCACATAGTAGGCCGATTTGGCACGCCCCTCGATCTTGAAGCTGGTGACACCCGCCGCCAGCAGTTCCGGAATGTGCTGAATCATGCACATATCGCGGGAATTGAGGATGTAGGCCCCGCGGTCGTCCTCTGTAATGGGGAAATATTCGCCGGGGCGTTTTTCCTCCATCAGCGCATACTTCCAACGGCAGGGCTGCGCACAATCGCCACGATTGGAATCGCGCCCGGTCAGGTACGAGGACAGCAGGCACCGCCCGGAAAAGGATACGCACATCGCACCGTGGACAAATGCCTCGATTTCCATATCGGCCGGAATATCCCGCCGCAGCAGAGCCAGCTCCCGCAGCGACAACTCCCGCGCCGGCACGATGCGCCGTGCTCCCAGTTCATAAAACAGGTTGGCCGATTCTGCATTGGTCACACCGGCCTGTGTGGAAACGTGCAGCTCTGCCTCCGGCAGAATCCGCCGGATCAGCCGGAACACGCCCAGATCGGACACAATGAATGCATCCACACCGGCCGCCCATGTTTCCTGGAGAAACTCCGGAAGTGCTTCGAAATCATCGGGATGCGGTACCACATTGCAGGTCACATACACCTTGACTCCGTGGGCATGGGCATATGCCACAGCCTCCCGCATTTCCTCCGGGCCGAAATTGTGGCAGGCGGTACGCATCCCGAAAGACTTTCCCGCCAGATACACCGCATCGGCACCGAAGCGCACGGCCGCTTTCAGCCGTTCCATATCGCCCGCCGGAGCTAGCAGCTCCGGCTTACGCTTTATTTCGTTCATGATGCCAATCAGTCACCTTCCGTCGGCACAGAAGTATCGCCGGGTGTGTTGGGCTTCACCGTATTCACGTAAGCGATGTTCTTGTTGTGCTCTGCCAGCGTCTTGGCATAATAGGTCTTGCCGTTGACGTCGGCCACAAAGTAGTAGTTGCTGCTCTTGGTGGGATTCAGGGCCGCCTGAATGGCCTGACGACCGGGATTGCTGATGGGACCCACCGGCAGACCGTTGCAGACATAAGTGTCGTACAGGCCCTTGTATTCCTCGCCCAGCGTCTGCTCATAGTAAGAAGTAGGATCCGACTGCAGCTTGCCCGTAGCACCCCAGTTCTTCAGACGATTGTGGAAGACCGAGGAAACCATCTTCATGTCCGTGGTATTGTTGACTTCCTTCTGGATCATGGAAGCCAGAATCAGCACCTCGTCCACCGTCATACCCAATGCTTCGGCCTTGTCATACACCTCGCGGGTAATGACATAGCTGTTGACATTGTTGAGAATCTTGCGGATGACGGTTTTCGGAGTCGAATACTTGTAGAATTCATACGTATCCGGGAACAGGTAGCCCTCCAGCACATAGGCACGTTCCTTGGGATTGGGAATGGCCTTGATGAATTTGTAATTGGTAAAGTCCTCCTCGTTGACAGCCTCCAGGAACTCGTCGGCATCGCACACCTGATGCTCCTCCAGCGCCTTGGCAAACTGCTGCAGCGTCCAGCCTTCGATAAAGGTCACCTTGACCGTATCGATCCGGTTGGCCGTACCGCGGAGCGAGTTGTTGATCAGCTCGTAGTCGGCATTGCCCTTGATGACATAGGTACCCGGCTTATAGGTTGCGCCGGTGACCTTGGCATACAGCGTGAAAAAGAACGGTTCGCGGATGGCGCCCACTTCCTCCAGATGGCGGATAATATCTCCGTCCGTCATGTCCGGATCAATGGTAATGGTCACTTCGGTTTCATCACGGCTGGCACCCAGCAAATCCCGGATACCCGACGCCACAAAGTTACCAAGTACCACACCGATGGCCAGAATGACGCACAAATAAATCGTGCTGTACATCCAGCTGTTTTTCTTCCGGCGCACCAGCGGCCGCTCCACACGCTTCGGGGCAACCGGAGCAGGCTCCGGTTCCGGCTTCTGCTCCGGCAGCACCGGATCATCCGCCAGTTCATCCTCGGAAATGTTCAGCACGAAGCCTTCGATGCGCTTCTCGCGCTCGGCACGGAACGCTTCCTCCGCAACCAGATCCGGCTCGGCCAGTTCTTCCGGCTGAATGGACTGCGCATCCGTGTCATGTATTTTTTTCTGTTCATCCATGGGGTATCTTCCTTTCTCATGTCTGATATTTCACCGCCACGCGGTGTATGTGACGTTCTGATGATGCCGTGGCTCCCTCAGGTGCCGCACTGCATCGCTGCGGCAATGGTATCCGCCGCCTGATCCCCCCGGCGCGCCCGCACGATTTCCAGTCCGAACGCAATGGCATTTCCCGCACCGTTGGCGGTGATGATGCGTCCGTCACGGCAAACGCCCTGTGCGACCTTTTCTGCACCGGTCAGTTCCGCTTCAAAGCCGGGATAGCAGGTAGCCTTGCGCCCCTGCAGCAGTCCCATGTGCCCCAGCACCGACGGTGCCGCACAAATCGCAGCAACAATCCGTCCGTTCCGGTGCGCCCGCTCCACCATCCGGAGCACTTCGGGGCATCGCTCCAGATTCAGGGTGCCGGGCATTCCGCCGGGCAGTACGACTGCCTCCGGATCGTCCTCCGCCACCTGCGCGATGACGGCATCCGCACGTACCGCAATGCCGTGTGCGCCCTCGATCATCGGTTCCGTTACGCCTACAGTGACAACCTGTTCGCCTGCGCGCCGCAGGACATCCACCGTAGCCAATGCTTCGATTTCCTCGAAGCCGGGTGCCAAAAATACATAGATCATAAGTCCGGATTCCTTTCTGTATGGTCTGTCAAGGTTACTCAGCTCATTTCCAGCCCGATGTATGCGCCGGACGGCTTCGGCAGCGGTTCGCCGCCGGTGCTGCGCAGCATCCCGAAATGGATCATTTCACCCACACCGGGGAACAACGGGTTGTATTCCGTCAGCCGCAGGCGTACCTTTGGCTTGTCGCTGTATTCACACAGCCGCCGGGCCAGCATCGGCGCCGTCCGGGGTGTGCTCATCCATTCGGTGATGTGCAGGGTATCTTCCGTCTCGTGGCATACGGCATAGCCGCCCGGTACCCGGATGACGCGTCCGCCACAATGCTCTGTAAACTGCAATGCAAACGTCACCGCCGGTGCCGACCACTGCAGCGAACCGATCAGCGGCCGGAGCAGGCGTTCCCGCAGGCCGTCCGGTTCTTCCCGTGACGGGATTTCCGCTCCGGCATTTTCGCCCATACGGGACAGCCATGTGCGGGGCATTTCCACCTGCCGCAAGGTAAAAAACCAACGGTAGCCCTGCTTTTCATAATAGGGCGCCAGCCGTGCTTCCGCCGGCACCAAGGCCGTGTACGGAATTTTCCGGCGACGGGCTTCTTTTTTGATGCTGTCCAGCAGCCGGGCCATGATTCCTTGTCTCCGATATTCCGGCAGCGTTCCCAGTGCATATTCGTACCAGACCGGTACCAGTCCCTTGGGCGTGGTCATCCGCGCATCCACCAGATAGGCTGCCGCTACAATCCGGTCGTCCCGCTCGTCTACCCGGCAGCTGACGTCCGTGTTCAAGCGCTGTAAAAACATACGGATCGTGTCTTCTTCATCATGGAAACAAACCTGCCACAGCCGGATCAGCTGCGGAATGTCCGCTTCCGTTGCCGCTCGAATCATATCGTCCGGGCAATGGCGGCATATTTCCGGAGCAGCCGCTCCGGCAAATACGACAGCTTGGCCTTACGCAGGCCCTCCAAGCCCATATCCTCCTCCCGGTTTACAAATACATAGTCACAGATGCAATGCGTCATAAAATCGTGGTTGATGACGGCATATGCACCGTCATAAGCCACCAGTGCCTTCTCAAAATGTTGCAAAAATACGGTATCGTTGATCGGTTCACCGGCTGCAAAAGCGATCGCCTGTCCGTCCACCCGCAGGAGTCCGGCCACCATGCCCAACTCCTGACGGTGCTCCAGCGCCGCACGGATGGCCTCCAGTTCGCCGGCCGCATCTTCCGGGTTTGCGGCGGTTTCGCCCCAGCGGCGTGCCATCTCGATGCATTCGCGCACCTGCAGGTCCGTCTCCACCGGTTCATAGCAGTATTCGTAGTTCCTCACAAAGCGGGAAATGTGGTTTCGTTTTGCGTGATATTTCTTGCCGCCCAACCGGATGAGATCCTCCACACGGTAGATATAGTCTGCGGAGGATCGGTTTTCCACAATTTCAAAGCGTTCCGGACAAAGTTGTTCCAGCTTCTGGTCACAGGGTTCGCTAAATACGAACCGGAACGGTTCCTCGCGCTGCCGGGCATCTTCTTCCAGATCCGTCAGGATTTCCTGCAAGTCACCCTCGCCCATCGGGAAAAAGTATCCGATGTTGCACCGCGCCAGAAAAAATCCTTTGTGATGCGCAATTTCAAAGCCGTATACCTGCTGCCAGACATAATACGTGCCAAAAGCTGCTTCGCTGCCATCTCCGCCGAAGCGGCTCAACAGCGGCTGGGCCCATGCCCGATCCTCCAGCTGTGGTTTATGAAAGGGTATCAATCGTCCAGCACCTCCATGGCTGCTTCCAGCACCTGTTTTGCAATCGCGTCGATCGGCCTGGGAGCATCGTCCTCGGCACAGCCGATGCGACGCCAGTGCCAGCGCTCTCCGGCATACAGGGCCGTTGCCCGGCACTGGCGGAGAAACTCCACGTGGCTTTCGTGGATGTCTTTTTTCGATTCGTCGCCGCGGTAACGTGCGCTGAGCATTTTCTGCGACACTTCCGGTGGCATATCCAGATAAATGGTCTGCTGCGGCCGCGGCAGGCCCATTTTATCGTATTCCAGATCAGACAGCCACTGCAGAAACTCCGGCCACTGCGTCTGCGGCAGCTTGGTCATCTGATAAATGGCGTTGGAGGTCACATAGCGGTCCGCCAGGATCACCGTGCCGTTTTCATAGTCCGCCTGCCACAACCGCTTATAGCTGGCATAGCGGTCCACAGCGTAAAACAACGAAGCCGCATAAGCATTGACGGCATCGGGATCCGATCCGAACGCACCGCCCAGATACATTTTCACCAGTTCCGACGACGGCTCGGCATAGTCCGGAAACGACACCCGACGCACCGGAATGCCCATTTCCTTCAGCTTTGCCTCCAGCAGCGTGGTCTGAGTCGCTTTGCCGCTTCCGTCCAATCCCTCAATCACGATCAAGGTTGGCTGCATTTTTCTATGCTCCTTCCGTTACTTTGCCGCTTCTTCCGCATGGATCTGCGCATAGCGGGCCCGCATTTCCATGCATTTTCCGCAGGTCATCTTACCTTCGGGGCACGCACCCTTGTAGCAGGCCGGGCCGGCCTTGACAAACAGATGCGGCGCTACACGCACCACTTCCCGCAGCATCTGCTCGGCCAGCTCCCGGATTTCCCACTGGGCCCGGTTGCAGCAGCGATGGCGGAAAAAGTTCATCAGCGAACGGGTGTTCATGGTGCAGATCATTTTGGTCACACAGGCATTGGGCAGCACAAAACGGGCATCCTCAATTGCCTTTTTCTCGGCGGCCTTGGCATCCATGGTTTCCATGTGCTTTTTCTTCAGGATTTCGGTCAGCTGCTCGTAGTGTCGCTGATCTTCTTCCATGGCGCGCAGAAATTCTTCTTTGGCTTCCGGCACCGCTTCAATTTCCGGCGGCAGCACGAATTCAAACATCTTTTCCCGCACATACCGCTGGCTCTGCACGCTGAACGAAGCCATCCGATGCCGGGTGATCTGTGCCAGCAGCGAACGGGACACTCCTTCGATGCCAAATGTAAAGGTCACATGTTCCGTAGGGCTTTCATGGCCGATACTGGCCAGCATATCAATAAAACTCGCGGTCTTTTCATCCGTCAGTCCGTCCATGACCGTATCGATGTCGGCCGGCGAATAACACAGCTTTGCCGCCGCCGCGACGATTTTTTCCGCTTCCGGCGAATGCGCCAGCAGGGTCACTTTCATTGTCCGATCGTTCCTTTCCTGTATCGTTTATTATATCCTGTTGTTGTAATTTATGCGTCCGTCCGCTCTGCCGCCAGCCGCATCAGCTGTACCAGCACGTCGGCCACCTTTTCCATTTCCTCCGAAACGGTAAACTCATACCGCCCGTGCGGATTGTGTCCGCCGGTGCAGATGTTGGGACAGGGCAAACCCATATAAGACAGCCGCGCACCGTCGGTGCCGCCCCGGATGGGCACGATCACCGGCGTAACACCTGCCGCCTGCATTGCTGCATTTGCCAGTTCCATAATTTCCGGATGCGGAAGCAGCATTTCCTTCATGTTGAAGTAACTGTCGGTAATCGTTACCTGCACCCGGTCTGCGCCGTATTTGAGGTTCAGATACGCCGCCGCCTGCTGCATCAGCACTTTGCGCCGGGCAAACGAATCTCGGTCAAAATCACGGATGATGTAGCTCAGTTCGGCCCGCTCGACATCGCCCTGCATCCCGCCCAGATGGAAGAAGCCTTCGTAGCCTTCCGTCGTGGCCGGAATTTCATTGCCGGGCAGCATACTGTTGAATTCCATAGCCAGCAGCGTTGCGTTGACCATCTGTCCCTTTGCGTTGCCGGGATGGATGTTTTCACCGCGGATGACGACCGAAGCCGATGCGGCATTGAAATTTTCGCACTCCAGTTCACCGATGGGGCCGCCATCCACCGTATAGGCAAAATCTGCGCCAAAACCCGCCACATCAAAGTGGTCTGCGCCGCGGCCGATTTCTTCGTCCGGCGTAAAAGCAATCCGCACCTTGCCGTGGGGCACTTCGTCGTTAAGCAGGCGCTCGGCCGCTGTCAGAATTTCAGCCAGACCGGCTTTATCGTCCGCACCCAACAGCGTGGTGCCGTCGGTAACGATCAGCCGTTCTCCGATGTAATTTTTCAGCGCCGGAAACTGTGCCGGGCGCAGAACGATGTTTTCCGCTTCGTTCAGCACCACATCGCCGCCGTCATAATCCGGTACGACCCGCGGACGGACGTTGTCACCGGGCAATTCGGTCGCCGTGTCCATATGGGCGATCAGACCGATCACCGGAGCCGTCACACCGGGGGTTGCGGGAATGGTTCCGTACACATAGCCAAAGCCGTCCTGATGCGCATCCGTGATGCCCATTTCCTGCATCTGACGCACCAGTTCCCGGCCCAGCGTCAGCTGTCCTGCCGTAGAGGGAACCGTATCGGAGGAATCATCCGACTGGGTCCCGTATTGTACAAAATGAAGGAAAAGTTCTTCTGTTTTCATGCTATGCAATCCTCCCGCGATATACTTACAATCATACATTTTATATTGTATCACACCTGCTGCAGATTTTCCACTATTTCTTCCAAAAATAAGAGAAAAACTGAGAAACTTCCGGCCTCTGCATTGAAATCCGTCGAAAAACATGTTATAATCGGGATATTGAGGATGCTGTGATGCAAAGGAGGTGTTCCCGTGGAAATTATAAAACGTTATCTGACCCGCAATGCCCTGCACCACATCGTGCTGATGATTCCGGCGGTGCTGATGCTGATCCTTTACGGTACTTCTATGAACAGCCAGTGGTGGCTGTATGGTGTGCTGTTCTGGGTATCCGTTGCATCCGTTGTATGCAATGTGATCGCAATCATTCTGTACGCCGAAAAGCTGGTGCCGCGTCTGTATGCCATTATGCGGCTGTTGTCCTTCCTGTTGTTTATCCCCCCGTTCTGCTGCACCGTGCTGACGGTATTTTTCTGGTTCTTCTCGCTGTTTGGCATTGATTTTCTGCCCAACAACCGCTGATGTCCTCTCTCCGTAAAAAACCGGTCGGAAGCGTATGATACGCTCCGACCGGCTTTTTTATGCTCATTTCGGCAAGCGGAACATATTCCGCACTCTGTCGTGATATCGGAGGCAGTAACAAGTCACCAGACGGGTCAGCCCGACATCGTATATGGCAAACACGACGTTGCCCAGCACCAGAAACAACAACGGGACATTGGTACCGAACAATTCAAAGGTCTCCGCCGGCAATCCAAGCAGCCCGATGGCCAGAAAATAAACCAGGATCACCGCCAGATTGAACACGGCAAACTTCAGACCGATACAGAAATACGGCCGCCGTAATTTTTCAAACACGGATTTCAGAATGGAATAGTAACCAAACAGCAGCACATACATCAGCACGGCCTCCAGATTGGATACCAGCAGCAGCGACAACGCCGCCGATGCCGCATAGACCATACATGCGCCCTTGTACCCCAGCTCCACCACAGCCACCATGATGACCACACCGGCCAGCGCGGGCAAGGCATACTCGGCCACCGGGATTACATTGGTCAGAAACATGCACACCACGCTCAACGCAGTCAGCATCCCGCCCAGTGCCGTTTTCCCGGCAGAAAAAGACATATTCATGACACCCCTCCCGCTCAACAGCAGGGGATCAGATCGCCGCCCATGCATTCACAGCAGCAGTCCGCAACGCACAGCGAGGTGCAGATGTCACAGCTGTCCGTATTGCCTCGGCTCATGTTATAGCCGCCGTAGGTGCCGCTCCGCTGCATCTGCAGGCGGTTCAGCGCCATTCTGTACTCGCCGTTGTTGGGCTCCATCTGACATGCCGTCTGTACATTGGCAAAGGCCTCATCCAGCCATCCCCGGCGGTACAGTACCATGCCTTTCAGATAATACCACTCGGCATTCCGCGCCGTATTGGGCACTCCGTTGAGAATCTGCTCTGCATCGGCAAAGCGCCCGCCCTGCATCATATTCCGTACATCGGGATAGGCCGATACCGTGGAATAGCTTTGCTGGTTGGTACCATATCCTGCGTTTCCACCGTAGGTGCCGTAATTACCGGCAGATCCGGTACCGTAACCCGTATTGCCACCATAAGCACCTCCGGTGCTGGTGCCATACCCTGTATTGCCACCATAGCCGCCATTGGCATTGTACGACGATGCACTGCGCCGCGTCCTCACGATCTCATCGTAAGCCTCATTGACTTCTTTCATTTTCTCGGAAGCCAGATCGCTGAGGGGGCTGTCGGCATAATTGTCCGGATGGTACTTTTTCGCCAGATTACGATATGCAGTTTTGATCTCCTCATCGCTCGCCGTAGGCGATACGCCAAGAACTTTATACGGATCGTTCATGCGGTTCCTCCTGTTTCCTTTTTCTGCCCGGACGCGGAAGCTGTTTCCGCACCGCCGGCAGACCCTCATAAATCACATTGTTCAGCACCGGCTGCAGCCGATGCAGGTTCAGCAGTTCATATGCACCGGATAACCGGGCTTCGTTTGCACACAGTACCTGACGGGCATAATCCAGCGCCTGCCGCATCTGCTCCGGCGTACTGTCTGCGGACAGCCGGAATTTTTCCGCCAACGGATTGTATGCACCGTGCTTCCGGTCGTCTTCCAGATCATCCAACGCATCCGCCAGATAAATCCACCGCCCCAGTTGATAACCCAGAACCGACAAAATCCGCCGTTCACTGTCGTCTCTGGCCAGATGTGCTGCAAAATGTGCCAGCATCGCGGCGGTCGGTTCCGCCGCAGCATCCGGGACCGCACAGTGCGTTTCCTCCAGCCTGCGCTGGGCCTCCATCTGTTCTGCAATGACCCGCGCCGTCTCCGGCTCCTGCAGGACGGCTTTGCGCTCGGCCCGCCGCAGACACAGCAGCATCGCTCCTGCAGCCAGCTTTTTGAAGCCCCGGTTGTCTGCCATACCATCCCGGCACCGCGCTGCACTCAGCAGTACATTGACCGTTGCCGCATAGGACAGCCCTGCATCTGCGCCCTGATAAAAGCTGCATTTTTTCAAAGGGTTGCAGGTACAGCGCCCGGCACAGACCTTGGCGGGATCCGAAGACAACGCCGCACTCATCAACGCCAGAAACGTACCGTCATAACTCAGCGTCATCCGCGCCACCACGCCGTACTGTTTGCCCAGTACACGGCACAGACCGCAATATATGCTTTTGTATGCATCGTATTCGCAGAAACGCATCTGCGGCTTAAACGGCCGGACGTATCCGAACATGAAGACCCTCTCCTCTGCTGATTGCTTTTATTGTACAATAGGATTGGGAAACAGAGTTGAACAAGTTGTAAATTTTTATTTTTCAGACCGGGATTCCAGCATTTTTCTCAAATATTGACCGGTGTAGGAGCCTTCCACCTGCGCAACTTCCTCCGGTGTACCGCAAGCCACGACCGTACCACCGCGGTCGCCGCCCTCCGGTCCCAGATCAATGATATGGTCCGCCGTTTTGATGACGTCCAGATTATGCTCGATGACCACCACGGTGTTTCCGCCGTCGGTCAGATTCTGCAGCACCTCAATCAGACGATGCACATCCGCCATATGCAGACCGGTGGTCGGCTCATCCAGAATATACAACGTGCGGCCGGTGGACCGGCGGGACAGTTCCGTAGCCAGCTTGACGCGCTGGGCCTCACCGCCGGACAGCGTCGTGGACTACTGGCCGATTTTGACATACCCCAGACCTACATCCACCAGCGTCTGCAGCTTGCGCTGGATCTTGGGCAATGCAGAGAAAAATTGCAG
>JAFTRF010000299.1 GCA_017462405.1 Clostridia bacterium
CACATCCCGGTGTACCGATTTTTCTGATGGGACAGGGGATGGGCGCGCTGATGGTGCGATGCTATACCATGGACTACTGCGATGAGCTCAGCGGCGCAATTCTGTGCGGCTGCGGCGATCAGCCGGAGACGCTGATCCGCGCCGGGCGGATTCTGGCGGCGGCAGAAGCGAAGCGTTTTGGCCCGCAGCACCGCAGCATGGGGCTGGAGCGGCTGCTGTTCGGTGCATTCAACCGGAAATTTGCGCCCAACCGCACTAAGTTCGACTGGCTCAGCCGGGACGAGGACGAAGTGAATGCTTTCATTTACGACCCCGAAAGCGGCTTCATTCCCACGGTGTCGGCATTCCGCGATTTGCTGAGCGGCATGGCAAAAGCACAGAACCGGCGCAACCAGACGAAGGTGATGCCCAATCTGCCGATGTTTATTCTGAGCGGCGAAATGGATCCTGTGGGCGGCGGCGGACGGAATGTGCAGAAAATGGTACACGCGCTACAGGATGCAGGTGTGCAGAAGCTGACGGTGAAGCTGTATGCCGACGGGCGGCATGATCTGCTGCACGAACTGAACCGCGGGCAGGTACACTCCGATATTCTGACGTGGCTGGGCAACTGGCTGTAAGCGGGAGCAATACAACATGATGGATTTTGATAAACTGACACGGGAACTGTACGAGGAAGGTGTGGCGGCGGTCGGATTTGCGGACGTATCCGGCGCGCTGGCAGAACGCTATGCCGCATTTCCGCGGGCGGTGGTGCTGGTGTGGCGGTTATGCGACGGTGTATTCGACGAGGTTGCGCAGATGCGGACGCCGACTTTTTCGTATTTTCAGCATTACCGGGCGGTCAATGCCAATCTGGATCGCCTGACGCTGCGGATCGCGACGATGCTGGAGCGGGACGGCGCGCGGGCAATGCCGGTGGCGGCTTCGCAGAGTGTACACGACAATGGCCCTTATGCGGGCATTTTTCCGCACAAAACGGCGGCGGTGCGCGCAGGGCTGGGATGGATCGGCAAAAGCGCATTGTTTGTGTCGCCGGAATTCGGGCCGCGGGTACGGCTGGCCACGGTGCTGACGGATCATCCGCTGGTGCCGGAGCAGGTGAAGCGGGAAGCGTCCGTGTCGCGGTGCGGGGATTGTACCCGATGCCGGGATGCTTGTCCGGCGCAGGCCATCACCGGACGGCACTACGGTTCCGGCAGTGTGCGAGAGGATTTGTTCAACCCGGCGGCCTGCAGCAATCACATGAAGAAAGCGTATCAGCTCATCGGCCGCGGAGCGGTGTGCGGTATCTGCGCATCGGTGTGTCCGTACGGACAGCGGCGGGGATGAATGTATTGCGGTATACAGCGTGCAATGACTTTTACAACGACCTGACGGGCAACCGCCGGGTCGTTTTTTTCGTATCGTCTTGCAAAATTTATCACATGTGGTATAATGAAAAAAGAAAGCAATTGCAGGAGCAGAAAAGAGGGATAGCGTGGAAATTGATATTGTCAGAAAGGTGTGGCCGCAATGGAAGATCCAGCGGCAGCTTGGTGAAGGCGCATTCGGCAGAGTGTACGAAGCAACATATACCAAGTTTGACGTAGAAGACCACTCGGCCATCAAAGTCATCAAGGTTCCGGCATCCTCCGGAGAGGTGGACAACATCCGTGCGGAGGGCAGAAGCGAATCGGAAACGCGCCAATATTTCCGGGGGATCGTCAACGATTTCGTCAAGGAAATCCAGATGATGCTGTCGCTGGATGGCAGCGGAAACATTGTCAGCGTCAAAGACTATGATATTATGGAGAAAGCGGATGAGATCGGCTGGTATGTGCTGATCCGTATGGAATTGCTGACGCCGTACGACCGGTATGTGAACGAGCATCCGTTCAGCGAAGCCGACGTCATCAAGCTGGGCTGTGACATCTGCAATGCGCTGGAGGTGTGCGCAAAGCAGAAAATCATTCATCGGGACATCAAACCGGCGAATATCATGGTGCATGAAGGTACGGGCAGCTTCAAACTGGGCGATTTCGGTATTGCGCGGAAATTGGAAAATACCACCGGCGGTATGACGGTGGCCGGTGCAAGAAATTATATTGCACCGGAGGTGATCTCTGAACAGAAGTACGACCATCGGGTGGATCTTTATTCGCTGGGTCTGGTGCTGTACCGTGCGCTGAACCGGAACCGGATGCCGTTCGTATCGATGAGCGGTGCGGTAACGCATACGGAGGCCAACGAGGGCATCCGCCGTCGTATGAGCGGAGAACCACTGCCGCCGCCCTGTGATGCATCGCCGGAAATGGCGAAGGTGATTTTGCGGGCATGTGCGTACAAGCCGGAAGACCGGTTTGCTTCGGCGGCGGAAATGAAGCATGCGCTGGAGCAGGTGGCAGCCGGAAATGGCAGCAAAACGAAAAAACAGGAAACGAAAAAGCGGGAACGCACCAAGCTGGCGGTACGGGAAGAAACACCGCGCCCGACGGAAAACGAGGGTTCTGCTGAAACGGTGCGTGTGCGCCGCGCGGAAGAAGTGGCCCCGGCAGAGGGCAGCGGTACGATTCGTGTGCGCCCGGCTCCGAAAGCAGAAGTGGCTCCGGTGGAGCAAAGAGCGGCTTACAATATGGACGACCCTAAGCAGCGGAAACTGTGCCATAAAGCAGCAGAACAGGGTAAGGCAGAGGCACAGTATTGTTTGGGGGCGTATTATGCCCGGCCGGATGCCAAAAAGCCAATGGGACTTGCAATGCTGTTGCATAAGGAACAGTATACAGAGATTTATTGGTACCGCAAAGCCGCAGAACAGGGGCATGCGGAGGCACAATGCAAATTGGGCGAATATTATTATTGGGATGATAATTCTGTACAGCATTTTGCCGAAATGATAAAGTGGTACCGGAAAGCTGCGGAGCAGGACTATGCAGAGGCACAGTTTCAATTGGGTTGGTGCTACGAGTACGGCACCGGTGTAACGAAAGATGAAGCCGAGGCGGTGAAGTGGTAATCGAAAGCTGCGGAACAGGGCGATGCACGGGCACAGTATTGTCTGGGGTTGTGCTATTGGTTTGGAAATGGTGTAGCTGAAGATAAAGCTGAAGCCGCAAAATGGTACCGCAAAGCCGCAGAGCAGGGCCATGAAGATGCACAGCGCAAGCTGAATAACTGCTGTTCGAAAGAGAACGGTGCCGGGCGGAATAATGTTGATGCAACGAAACCGCATCCGCAGGTTGCGCCGGTACAGATGCTCAAGCCGCAAAAGAATAACATCTTAAAATCGGACTATGGCGACAGCGTATTCGGCAATACTCAGCTTACACGGGAGACGATCACATCCATTACGTTCCGGGATACGCTGGCGGATATGCCGCAGTCGGCATGGGATGCCTCCGAAGCACAGGACGGCTCGGTGATGGCATGGGTGGAAAATCAGAGTGACCTGATTATTGCCGGAGAAGGCGGTGTCACAGCCGGTCGGTCATGTGCGCATATGTTTAAAGGCTACAAAAATGTGACACAAATCGACTTTAACGGTTGCTTTGACACGTCCGATGTGTCAGATATGGAAGGAATGTTTAGGAAATGCCGTGCCCTGAAAAGTCTGGACGTCAGCAGATGGAACACGTCCAATGTAACCAATATGGTAAGTATGTTCAATGGATGCACTTCCCTAAGTAGTCTGGATGTCAGCAGATGGAATACGTCCAATGTGACCAGCATGTGGGAAATGTTTTACAAATGCTGGTCCCTGAGCAGTCTGGACGTCAGCAGATGGAACACGTCCAATGTGACCAGTATGTGGAATATGTTTCAGGAATGCAGGTCCTTGAATAGTCTGGACATCAGCAGATGGGATACATCCAATGTGACCAATATGAGCCATATGTTTTTTCTGTGTAGTAATCTGCACAGCATCGGTGGATCTCTGCATATACCTGCAAACTGTGATACTACTGATATGTACAAGGGTTCCGGTCTGGAATGATCCCAGCGGTGTATGACGAGCAAATCACCTCAATAAGCTGCCCCTGCCGGGCAGGATTTCATCGCAGTCTCCGCTTCGGCGGGGACTGTTTTTTCTTGCAATTTTCCCCTTATCTGCTATAATAAAACCAGCAACCGCA
The DNA here is from genome assembly GCA_017462405.1 of Clostridia bacterium. Classification (GTDB taxonomy): domain Bacteria; phylum Bacillota; class Clostridia; order Oscillospirales; family Acutalibacteraceae; genus RGIG4076. The sequence continues at coordinate 4,113 of JAFTRF010000299.1, forward strand.
CGAAAGTGCAGAACATGGTTCTATGTCAATCGTCGGGACAATTATTCTCTCCGTCCTACGACAGCATTGCCCCGGTAGGGGCGGCAACCTGCCGCCCGGAATCCATGATACGGACAGACATCCGGCAAAGGCACAATGCCCGCGGGCGGCAACCTGCCGCCCGGAATCTTATGTACGGACAGATATCCGGCAAAGGCACAATGCCCGCGGGCGGCAACCTGCCGCCCGGAATCCATGATGCGGACAGACATCCGGCAAAGGCACAATGCCCGCGGGTGGCAAATTGCCGCCCCTACGTACAACGCAGCAGTGACGGAGAGAAACATCAGTAAATTCCCCCAATATTAGAACAGAACCGGAAAATCTTCCCCTACCAACGCAACGGAAAGGCAGGAATCCCTATGCTTTACAAAAAGAACACCGAACCTACCCTGCGGAAAGAATTGTTCGAAAACCCCACCGCTGAATACCGTGGTGCGCCGTTCTGGGCATGGAACGGCAAGCTGGAAAAAGAAGAACTCCTCCGTCAGATCGAATTTTTCAAGGAAATGGGCTTGGGCGGCTTTCATATGCACGTCCGCGCCGGTCTGGAAACGGAATACCTCAGCGATGAATTCATGGATCTGATCGCCGCGTGTGTGGACAAGGCAAAGCAGGAAGAAATGCTGGCATGGCTGTATGACGAGGATCGCTATCCGTCGGGCAATGCCGGCGGCATCGTCACCCGGAACAAAGCATTCCGGAAACGCCGCCTGCTGTTCACCCTGCGCCCCTATACGGCAAACGGCACCGGGCTGATCCGGGAGCGGAAAATGCTTACGGACCGCAGCGGCAATCCCCTGCCGAAATACCAGACCGTGTCGGACGGGTATTTCGTACAGTGCTATGATGTGGTGAAAGACGAAAACGGCTGCCTGCTGTCGGCGGAATGCATTGCACCCGAAAGCGAAGCCAAGGGCGAAAAGTGGTACACCTATGTCATCGTGGATGAGACTTCGCCCCGTATGAACAACCAGACCTACACCGACCTGCTGAACAAAGCAGCCGTTGACGAATTTATCCGTGTGACGCACGACCGCTATGCGGACAAAGTAGGTGCGGAGTTCGGCACGACCGTCCCGGCCATTTTCACCGATGAACCGGCCTTCAATCGTTACGGCACGCTGGCATACAGCGGTCAGAAATCGGACATCTACCTGCCGTGGTCGGAGTGTCTGCCGGAAATTTACCGGGAAAAACACGGCGGCGACCTGATGGCGATGCTGCCGGAGGTCATCTGGCAGCTGCCGGACAACCGTCCCTCCGAAAACCGGTGGAAGGTACATGATTTTATTGCCGAGCAATTTGTGACAAGCTTCATGGACAATATCGGTGCATGGTGCGACAAACACGGCATTGCGCTGACCGGTCACGTCCTCTACGAAGAAAAAATGGACGGACAGGCCGGTGCGGTCGGTGAAGCCATGCGGAATTATCGCCGGATGGCGATTCCCGGCATTGATATGCTGCTGGCCGGCAAGGAATTCCTGACCGCAAAGCAGGCGCAGTCGGCGGTGCATCAGTACGGACGCGAGGGCATGATGTCGGAACTGTACGGCGTGACTGGATGGGACTTTGATTTCCGCGGTCACAAGTACGAGGGCGACTGGCAGGCGGCGCTCGGCGTGACCGTCCGGGTGCAGCATTTGTCGTGGTACACGATGAAGGGCGAGGCCAAGCGCGATTATCCGGCGACCATCCACTATCAATCGCCGTGGGCATCGCAGTACCGGCTGGTGGAGGATCATTTTGCCCGTCTGAATACGGCGCTGACACGGGGCAAGCCTGAGGTGCGCATCGGCGTGATCCATCCGATCGAAAGCTATTGGCTGAACTGGGGCCCCCTCAAGGAAACAGAGGCTGTCCGGCAGAAACTGGAGGGGCAGCTGGATGAGCTGGTGCAATGGCTGCTGATGGATACGCTGGATTTTGATTTTATCTGTGAATCGCTGCTGCCGGAACTGTGCGCCGAGGGCGGCGCACCGCTGCAGGTAGGTGCCATGCAGTACGATGCCATCGTGGTGCCGGATTGCCAGACGCTGCGCACGTCTACGCTGGAACGGCTGGAGGCATTCCGCCGGGCAGGCGGCCGGCTGATTTTCATCGGCGAGGGGCCTGCACTGGAAAATGCAGTGCCGTCGGAGCGGGGCAGACGGCTGTGCGCGGAAAGCATCCGCATTCCGTTCGGACGTCCGGAACTGCTGGACGTGCTGGAACCGGTGCGGAACATCGGTCTGCGCTCCTTCAACCGGGGTGTGCCGACGGCTACCGTACCGCTGCTGCCCGGACGGCGTGCCGACGGTTATGTGTATCAGCTGCGGCAGGACAACGACTGCAAGTGGCTGTTCCTGGCACACGCGAAAGACAAAGTATACAATCCCGACGTGCCGCAGGCGGAGCCACTGGAAATCACGCTCCGGGGCGAGTACATCCCCGAAATTTACGATACGCTGACCGGCGAGATCCGGCCGATGGATTATACGGCACAAAACGGCACGACGGTCCTGCGGGTCACGCTGTACGATTACGACAGCCTGCTGCTGCGGCTGGTGCCCGGTACAGGTGAGCGGAAGACTCCGCCCGCACCGGTGCAGGGCCAAAAGCCGGTGGAACTGCCGGCGGAGGTGGCCTATACCCTCAGCGAACCCAATGTACTGCTGCTGGACCGGGCAGAAGTGGCGCTGGATGGCGGTGCTTTCGAGCCGGAGGAGGAACTGCTCCGGGCATTCGGCCGCTGCTGTCAGAAGCTGAATCTGGATTGGACGAATGCGCATACCGTTCAGCCGTGGGCCTACGACGGTGACAAAACCATGCACACCGCAACCTTGCGCTTTACGGTGAACAGCAAAATCACCGTGACCGGCGCACATTTTGCATTGGAAAACGCAGAACAGTCGGTCATCCGTGTCAACGGAGAAACAATCCCCATGAAGATCGACGGCTACTTCACCGACCGGAGCATTAAAACCGTGCCGATGCCGGAATTGCGTCCGGGCAAAAACGTCATTGAAGTGGATACGCCGGTGGGTGCGACCACCGGGCTGGAGTGGTGCTATCTGCTGGGTGAGTTTGGCGTGACGCTGCGCGGCAAAAACGCGTACCTCACCGAACAGCCGGAGACGCTGGGCTTCGATTCGGTCGTATATCAGGGACTGCCGTTCTACGGCGGCAATACGACGTATCATGTGCCGGTGGTCACGGACGGCGGTGCGCTGACCCTTCGGGTGCCGCAGTACCGGGGCGGTCTGGTGCGGGTGGCACTGGATGGTGAAGACCGGGGCGCCATCGTGTACAGCCCGTACACATTGACGATGGAGGATGTTCCGGCAGGCGCACACCGGCTGGACATCACGGTATACGGCAACCGGCAGAATTGCTTCGGGCCGGTGCATCTGGCCGACAACGCCATTGTGTGGATCAATACGGGTAAGTGGCGTACCACCGGGGACAGCTGGACCGACGGTTATCGCCTGAAGCCGCTGGGCCTGATGCAGGCGCCGGTGCTGACGGAAGCCACGGAATAATTGAGGTATTGCAGACCGTTTTTCCGGAAAAGACCGGAGAAACGGTCTTTTTTGTGTGTTGGCAAAATGACGAACGAATTGGCCAATATACACAAAACAGAAGCCGAAAATTTGGCATCGGAAAATGAACGAATTGTGAATATTTCAAAAAAACCGGAAAAAATCAAAAAAAATTTGGATTTCAGGGCTAAAAACAGTTGCAAAAGAAACGGGATTTCGGTAAAATAGAATAGGAAAAGCAGGGGAGTGCGAATGCCTCGGTTTTTCATTTTTGCAGCTTGAGTGCCGCTGCGCCGCAGCGGGTGGAACATAACAGAAAAGCGAGGGAATTTTATGTCAAACAGACTTTTTCAGGGCGTGATCCATCAGATGAAGGATGCGGTAGACCGTACCATCGGTGTGATCGACGAAACGGCCATCACCATCGCCTGCAGCGAGCTGGGCAAGATTGGTGAAGTGAACGAAGACATCACCACCGACATGATGACCAGCTCCGAGTCCTTTGCACTCGGCGGCTACACGTTCCAGTCGTTTGGCAACAAGCCCCGCATGGAATATGCAGTATTTGTGGAGGG
>JAFTRF010000300.1 GCA_017462405.1 Clostridia bacterium
TCCTTCAGCCGGCGGGCAGTTTTTGCGACATTGCCGAACAGCCCCGACGGATCGAGGTCATCCAGACACAGCGTGATCCAGCACTCCTGCGCCTGCGCTGTCACCTGTTCGAGCACTTCAAATTCCTGCGCCGTAAAGCCCTTGAACGCATCGAGGATCACCGTCCGGCCCCGGAAAAAGTCGTGACGGGTCAGCTGCTGCGCCAACCGGGTCAGGTCATCCAGCGGGTCGGTAAACTGCGTAGCCACCAGCGCGTCGTAGGTACCCAGAATCAGCCCCAGTTCCTTCATTTTCAGCTGCAGCGTGCCGCTTGTCCGTCCGGCGGCCTCCGCCAGTTTGTCCGGCGACACCGCGCCCATTTTGCACGCGGAGGACATCGACAGCAGCATTTCGATGAATTCGCTGCTGTCCGCCGCCCGACGGTACAGTTCCAGCCGGTCCTTGACCTGCTCCATCGCCATGCTCATGAACAGCGCACGGCCGGTGTCGTCCAGCCGCCGCCCGGCAAAGCCGCCGTATTCGCGCCCGACCCGGTCGCACAGACGGGTGAAGCTCAGTACCTCCGCCCGGCGCACGTCCTTGGGGCCCAGCCGGTGCAGCAGATCCCGCTCGCACTCAAACGAGCCCTGTTCCGGCACCAGTACCATGACCTCGCCGCCGTTTTGGACGATTTCACAGGCCAATGTACGGGCATATTCGGTTTTGCCGCTTCCGGCACGGCCGAAAATCAAATGTAGCATACGGCATTACTCCTTGTATTTATAATATTTTTGAACGGTGGACTTTTCCCCATTTTCCACCGAGTTTTCAACCATTTGTATAATGTCGCCGTAAAAGTGCGCTGTTTTTTCTTGTCTTTGCAAGGTTGGATTTTCCACTTTTCTTCGTTGGATTGTGGAGAATCCGGCGTTGTTTTTTTACGGCGCATCCTGCTTTTTATTATAGCAGAATCGTCAACACATTTCCACCGGAAAAAGAAAAAGCACCGGATGTGCCGGTGCTTTGGGGAAAATACGTTTTTATTTCCCGATGGTCTTGTTGAACAAAAACGCTACGGCATGGTCGATCCACTCCGCCGGGTAATACGGCTGGTTCGCCGGGTATGCGTCGGATGTCACGTGATTTGCCAGACACAGTCCGTGACCGCCTTGCGGATAAATATGTACCTCGCAGGGGATCTTGTGGTCGGCCATCGTCTTGGCAAACAGCAGCGGACCCTGTACCGGAACCGACGGATCGCTGAACGTGTGCCAGATGAACGCAGGCGGCGTGTGGGCACCGATCTGATTTTCCAGCGACAGCATCTCCAGCATTTCCTCGGTCATGTTCTTGTCGCCCAGCAGTGCCGCATAGGAGCCGCGGTGATAAGGCCGCTTGCTGGTCAGCACCGCATAGCACAGGAAAAATTTATCGGGGCGATACTTCGTCCGGTCACCGGGCAGATACGGGTCCATCACGCTGTGGTTCCACATGGTTCCGGTGCAGCCGCACAGATGTCCGCCGGCAGAAAAGCCCAGCGTGGCGATATTCTCCGGGTCAATGCCCAGCTCGGCGGCATGGTCGCGGAGATAGCCCACCGCCAGCAGGCCCTCGGCCAATGCCTGTGGCCAGCGCACCATTTTTTCGGTGCATTTGTGCTTGGTGCTGTACCATACGACCGCCGCCACAGCGCCCTCCGCCACAAATTTCAGCGCGATGGGTTCGGCTTCGCCGTCGTAGGTGATGCAGTAGGCACCGCCGGGGAAAATCACCACCGCCGGGCGGTTTTTGTTGATGTGCAGGTCCAGCCCGTTGGAGGGCGCATAGACCGTCATATACGCATCGTAGTCGCCTTTGCCGGTGGTTTCCACCTGCAGCGGAATGTCAAAGCATTTCATGTTATCGTGCGCTCCTTTCATAAATACAAAAGCCCCGCCGCAGGGGAATACGGCAGGGCATACGATCAAAAACAATCAGAATTCGCAGTTGGAGGGGGTGCGGGGGAACGGAACCACGTCACGGATGTTGTCCACGCCGGTCAGGAAGATCAGCAGGCGCTCGAAGCCCATACCGAAACCGGAGTGTACGCAGCCGCCGTACTTCCGCAGATCCAGATACCAGCCCAGACCGTCCTTGCCGGTGGGGATGTGCATCTCGTCCATACGGGCCTTCAGCACGTCGTAGCGCTCTTCACGCTGGCTGCCGCCCATCAGCTCACCGGAGCCCTGTACCAGCAGGTCCACAGCCGCCACGGTCTTGCCGTCTTCGTTGCGGCGCATATAGAACGACTTGATGTCCTTGGGCCAGTTGTACACAAAGCAGGGGGACTTGAAGTATTCCTCGGTGAGGTACTTCTCGTGCTCCTTGGCGGTATCTTCGCCGTACTTCGGCTCGTTGTCGAACTTCTTCTTGGCATGGCGCTCACGCAGGATGGTAATGGCCTCCTCGTGGGATACGCGGGCGATCTTGCTGTTCACCAGTGCCTCCAGCTTGCTGCGCAGGGGCGTCTTGGTGTACTGCTCCAGGAATGCCAGTTCTTCGGCACCCTTTTCCATCACGTCGCGGACGATATACTTCAGGAAATCTTCTTCCACATCCATCAGCTGATGCAGGTCGCAGAATGCGATCTCCGGCTCAATCATCCAGAACTCGGCAGCGTGGGTCTTGGTGTTGGAATTTTCTGCACGGAAAGTCGGGCCAAAGGTGTACACCCGCTTGAAGCCCATGGCGTAAATTTCGGCTTCCAGCTGACCGGTCACGGCCAGACAGGTCTTCTTGCCGAAAAAGTCACGGCTGTAATCCACCTTGCCGCTGATTTTCTCCACATCCAGCGTAGTGACCTGGAAGGTCTGACCGGCACCCTCGGCGTCGTTGCCGGTAATCAGGGGCGTGTGTACATACACATAGCCGCGGCTCTGGAAATAATCGTGGATGGCCGCCGCCGCCAGATTGCGGATGCGGAACACCGACTGGAACAGCTTGGTACGCGGACGCAGGTATGCGATTTCACGCAGATACTCCAGCGAATGCTTCTTGGGCTGCAGGGGGTAATCCTCGGTGGAAGCGCCCTCCAGCACCAGCTCCGTTGCCTTCAGCTCGTACGCCTGATTCTTGCCCTGCGACTTGACCAGCGTACCGGTCACGCGGATGGCCGAGCCGATGAACCACTTCTGCACTTCTTCAAAATTGGGCAGGTCATTTTCATATACGATCTGCAGGTCCCGCAGCATCGTGCCGTCGTAAAAATTGATGAAGCCGAAGCTCTTCTGACGGCGGTGATTCCGCACCCAGCCCTGCAGCGTGATCTGCTGGTCCAGGAACTGCTCCGGTGCGGCGAATACGTCTTTCAAATCCAAAATGGTCATATGATGCGCTTCCTTTCTGCTGAAGCTAAAAAGTCTCTTTTATTAGTTTACCAAGTTGCACCCCTAAAGTCAAGCAAAAAGCCTTTTCTGCATCAAAAAAACGATTCCCCGGCAAAAGTATGGGCTCCTGCTCTTGATTTTTGCGCCCGTATCCGTTACAATAGAGATAAGTGCGAAGGTATATCCGATGCCAAGGCAAAAAAATACATGGAGGTATGGAATCATGTTAGTATCTGCAAAAGAAATGCTCACCAAGGCCAAGGCCGGCCACTATGCGGTGGGTCAGTTCAACATCAACAATCTGGAGTGGACCAAGGCCATTCTGCAGACCGCTCAGGAGTGCAACTCCCCGGTCATCCTCGGTGTGTCTGAGGGCGCAGGCAAGTACATGTGCGGCTTCAAGACCGTTGCCGCTATGGTCAAGGCCATGGTCGAGAATCTGAAGATCACCGTGCCGGTGGCTCTGCATCTGGACCACGGCAGCTATGAAGGTGCCAAGGCCTGCATCGAGGCTGGCTTCTCCTCCATCATGTTCGACGGCTCTCACTATGCCATCGATGAAAACGTTGCCAAGACCACTGAGCTGGTTGCCATCTGCGAAGAAAAGGGCATCTCCATCGAGGCTGAGGTTGGTGCCATCGGCGGCGAGGAAGACGGCGTTGTGGGTGCCGGCGAGTGCGCTGATCCCAACGAGTGCAAGATGATCGCCGATCTGGGCGTGACCATGCTGGCTGCCGGCATCGGCAACATCCACGGCAAGTATCCGGCAAACTGGGCTGGCCTGTCCTTCGAGACGCTGGCTGCAGTGCAGGAGAAGACCGGCGCAATGCCGCTGGTGCTGCACGGCGGTACCGGTATCCCCGCCGAGCAGATCAAGAAGGCCATCGATCTGGGCGTGTCCAAGATCAACGTGAACACCGAGTGCCAGCTGGCTTTCGCCGCTGCTACCCGCGCATACGTTGAGGCCGGCAAGGACCTGAAGGGCAAGGGCTTCGACCCCCGCAAGCTGCTGGCTCCCGGTGTGGAAGCCATCAAGGCAACCGTAAAGGAAAAGATGGAACTGTTCGGTTCCGTCAACAAGGCTTGATCGCTGATTTTTTCGGCGGCTCCGCTTCGGCGGGGCCGCTTTTTTGTGCAAAAAAATGCTGTGCACCCGTTGGAACGGAGCACAGCGTCTTCCCGTTTTTCGCCTGTGCGGCGGGCAGTTCCTTTTTGTGCCGATATCCTGTGTATCTTCGTCTGACCGTATCGTCCTTACTTCTTTTTCAGTTGCGCGTTCAGTTTCGCCGTGGAACGGCGGATCATCAGATAAATGATGCCCCAGATGATTGCATAGGCAGTAATGAAAATCGCCGTAAAAACTGCAACGGCGATCCACTGAGAAGCCAGCCAGCCATTGACCAGATAGGTCAGGATATACGCCGCATACAGCACCAGTCCATGAATCAAAATAGCCCAGCACAGCGGCAGCCGCTCGATCTGATAGATCACACCGATGCCGCCGGCCAGAAAGGCCAGCACCGTAACGGTCAGGATGCCCTTGCAGACCGCACCGGGCGAAAGCGTATCCGCCACGCCCGTGGCCCCCAGCACACCGTAAATGATGGCCAGCACCACCGGCCCGCCGGACGCTGTCAGCAATCCGCGCATGATGAAATTTTTGATGTGTTCTTTCATTTTGCATCAAACCTCCTCCGGATCTCGGCAAAGCACCGCCGGGACACATACTCCGTATAGCCGCACTTGAATACCGCATTCACGCCACCGGAATACGTTGCCGCAAAACGCTCGATCCGACGCTCGTTGGCCAGCGCGGACTTGTTGATGCGGATAAAGTATGCAGGCAGCATTTTCTCCAGTTCATACAGCCGCTGCTTCAGCCGCAGCTGCGCGCCGGTGGTGTCGATGGCATACGTCCTGCCGTCAATGGTGACGATGCACTCGATCCGGGTCAGCGGCAACGGCACGGTGTCGTCCTCGGTATATGCGATGATTTTGTCTGCACCAGTGTACTGCATCACCAGCGTCTCGATTTTGTCCGTCAGCACCGAGCGTTCATGCACTGTTGCCACGATTTCTTCTTCTTTGTCCCGGTCAATACACAGCCGGAATTTCATGACTTCGCCCTCCTGTCGCAATGTGGTCATCTTAAGGCTGAGCGATACCGCCAGCTTCTAACCTCTTCCGGCTCGCCGCAGGCGAGTCGGAAGAGGTTAGAGACTGCGGCTGCACAGTTACTTAAGTTGACAGCATCGCCCCCTGCTCAAAATACGCATAATTGATTTTCTGTGTTTACAGTATAGCACAGAAAAACACCCAAGGGAAGCACCGCGCTTCAACGGTCATTTTCCGGCAATAAACGGTCATTTTGCAGAAAAATTAAGATCGATAACTTGACTTATCCTTTAAGATATGCTATAATTATCGTAAAAGATAATTCATTCCGAAGGAGCGTGATTTTATGTTTCGTTCTGCTCACACACCGGGCTCTGCCCCACATACAGCTCATTCCCTTCGGCGGAAGTGCATCTGGATATCCGTAGCCGCGGTGGTACTGTTCTGCGCTGTCCTGCTGGTACGGAAATATGTGCAGCTGAACCGGGACGTGCCGTCTATTGTGTACGGAAGCTTCAATACCGCACAGGTCACGGAATGGTACGAGCAGTGGGTCGCCCACGATCCCATTGCCAACCGTATTGTTGCCGTCCATGCAGAAATTGCGCTGGAAGCCCAGCAAGCGGCCATTCTGGATGATATCAACGGCCACTACAAGTACTTCCGGCAAATTGCCTTTTATGCCGGGTGCGGCGGGTCCCTGCAAAAGATGGTGTCCCGTCATGTGGCAGACACCGTGGATGAGTTGTATGCACGGAGCAATCCGGCCACCGGAGAATACCATGAGGATGGTTTTGTTCTGCTGAAGGAATTTCAGAAATATCCGCTGACTCCGGATGCACAGCGCAAGGTCGCATCCGCACTGGAAGAATTTTCGCTGGACCGCACCTACGACCGCAGTGTGCGGTTCTACGGGCAAGGCGATCTGGACGGCGCACTGGATGAATTGCGTCCGCTGCTGGAAAAAGTGCCGGATTACCGGGATGCCGCTGAACTGTTTCCGAAGTGGCAGGCGGAATATCTGGAACAAGTACGTGCGGATATTACGGATGCCTTATCCCGGCAAAAATACAACTACGCCACGTCTACCTTGTATTTTGCAACGGCCCGGCTGCACGACGCTCCCGGATTCCCGGAATTTGCACAGCAGGTATTGGCCGAATACCGTGCCTATGTGGAACCCATCATCGAACCGCTGCTTCGGCAAAGCCTTGCCCGCGAAGGCTACCGCGGGTCATTTGCACTGTCTACCTCCATATCTCATGCCGCACTGGTTGCACCGGAAGATGCTTTCTTCGCAAAATGGAATCAGCTGATCCGCAAAAGCAGATACGCCGTCCCGCGGCTCGTGATCACACGTTCACCGGAAATTCTCGCCACGCACGCAACGCCGGGCACTTTCCGGGACAACTGCGGCAATACGTATGACACATTGAACCTGTACAGAACGTCGGGCAGCGGACAGCTGTATACAAAGGTGGATTTTAATACCGATCGTCTGTACGGTACCATCGCCGTAGCAGAAGGCAGCGGCAATGGCACCGCCCTTGTCGAAGTGCTTCGCAACAATGAAGTTTTGTATCGTCAGACACTTCATGCATCTTCTCCGCCATCTCCACTGGATGTGGAAGTATATCTCCAGACAAACGGCTCCTTCAATGTCACCATCCGCATCACCCAGACCGGCAGTGAACCGCTATCTTTGCTGCTGCATGATATGTATTTCACCGAAACCGACCGAAACTCCTGTATTATACAATAATATCGTACAAAAAAACGGGTCTGCCGCCATCGGACAGACCCGTTTTACATTACGATGAAGTATGTCTGGATACATATATGCTGCGGAAGATCGCCCGAAGCAGCAGCATCAGCAGAATGCCCGTCAGCGCACCTGCGCTGTCCAGCAGCACATCGGACAACTGGCCGCTACGCCCCTCCACGAAACGCTGCAGCAGTTCATCGGCCGTCGCCGTGATTGCAGCAGTCCCCCACGCTTTGCTCCACGCACTCCGCGCCGGAATCGTGCAGAAATATCCGTACCACAGCGCACCCAGTAGGAAATACTCCGCAAAATGAGCGCATTTCCGGATAAAGTGGTGCAGTGCATCCCACTGCACCGGAGGGAGTTCATCCAGTCCCAGCAGCGCCAGCAGCCGTGCCAGCGTCCCCATGCTGATTTTATTGGAATCGTCCGCCGTGTTCAGTGACAGGGCAAAAATGACCGCCGTCCACAGTACCGCCAGCGTCAGCCATACAAATTTACTTCTGAACTTTACCATTGAATGCGGAAAATCTCCGTGAAGCGGTTGTCGCAGCCCTCGGTGGGAATGGTCAGCACCCCGTTTTCAAAGGTGTAGTCCATTGCCTTGCCGTCGGACAGGCGCACACAAGCCTGCGGCGCGGCATCGCAGCCGGTAATCACCACTTCGGCGATCCGCACCCGCTCTTTGTTGGCGGGCAGAACGTGCGCATACCACACCTTGCCGCCATCACGGGTGGTCAGCCATGTATTGATGCGCGGCTCAATGCCCGCACCCTCGGCACCGTCCAGCACAGCCTCGCGGTGCTTTTCCATCCACGCACGGATCTCCTTGATGCGGAAATAGAAGTCGCCCGGCATCTGACCGGCGGAGTCCGGGCCTACGTTGAACAGGAAGTTACCCTTCCATGCACGGGTCATGGACATCATCGCGGTGAACCATCCCAGCGATTTGTAGGGATGGACCGTATATCCCCAGCCACCGCCGCTGAGCTGATGGCACAGTTCCCACATTCCTTCGGGGGGCGCATCCGGGAAACGGCACTCCGGTGTCACGAAGTCGCCCACCTTGCCGCCGCCGAAGAAGCGCGGATTGATGAGGATCCACGGCTGCTTGGCGCGGATCTCCTCCGGGGTAAACGGATCGGGCCAGTTCTTCGGAAACTCGCCACGGCCGTCAAACCACAGCACGTCAATATGATAGCGCTCCAGCAGTTCAAAGACTTCTCCGCGCACCTTCTGCGCATATTTTACGGCGTGTTCCGGGGGCATCTCCGTGATGGGGCCGCGGTCGTTCAGGTCGATGTCCTTGATTTTCTCTTTGTTGGCAGTGAAATTGCGGTATTCGTGGTTGAAGTACCAATCCGGCGGCGAATAGTACAGACCGACTTTCAGCCCCAGCTTCTGGCAGGCATCCACGAAGGGCTTGACCAGATCCCGGCCCTCCAGCGCAGAATGCACGCCGATCTCGCTGTATTTGCTCGGCCACAGGGTGTAGCCGTCGTGATGCTTGGTGGTCAGCACCGCATATTTACAGCCGAGTTCTTTGGCCTTGGCCAGCCACTTCTCCGGCTCGTAATTATCCGCAGTAAAATTGCGCATACCCACTTCGTAATACTGCCGGGGTGTGGGACGCGGACGGGTGTTCACCTTGCCGCCCCACGGATATTCGTCGATCATGCCCCACGACAGGTCGCAGGCACCAAACACCGACGAAATGCCGAAATGCACAAACATCCCCATGCCGGCATCCTTGAACCATGCCGCGCCGGGGTGGGTCGTGGGCACAAATTCCGCACCACCCTCAAAGTCATCCTGTACGCCAATGAGCTCGTGCTGCAACAGCGCTTCATTTTTCGTATCCATGATAAAATTTCCTTATTATCCGTTAATTTCAGTCGTCAAAGCTTTTCTTCGGCTGTGCGGCGACCGCGTCGGCGGCCTCCTCCAGCCACTTGCCCTCGAAGGATTCGATCTGACCGGCATCGCACTGTGCGGCCAGCTTCGGGGCGATGGGCAGACGACCCAGCACCTTCAGACCGTATTCCTCTGCCACTTCTTCCAGATGGCTGACACCAAACACATGAATGTGCTTGCCGCAATCCGGGCACTCCACATAGCTCATATTTTCCACGATGCCGATGACGGGCACGTTCATCATGCCGGCCATCTTCACGGCCTTGGCCACGATGGTGGACACCAGTTCCTGCGGCGAGGTCACGATGATGATGCCGTCCACCGGCAGGGACTGGAACACCGTCAGCGGCACGTCACCGGTTCCCGGCGGCATATCCACGAACATATAGTCCACTTCGCCCCACACCACGTCCTGCCAGAACTGCTTGACGGTACCGGCAATGACCGGACCGCGCCACACTACGGGGTCGGTGGTGTTTTCCAGCAGCAGGTTTACGGACATGGTCTTGATGCCGGTACGGGTCACGGTGGGCAGGATACCGTTTTCGTCACCCATGGCCCGCTCTTCGGTCAGACCGAATACCGTGGGAATGGACGGGCCGGTGATGTCGGCGTCCAATACGGCCGTTTCTGCACCACGGCGGCGCATCTGCACCGCCATCATGGACGTGACCAGCGACTTGCCGACGCCGCCCTTGCCACTTACCACGGCGATCACTTTTTTAACGTTGCTCAGTTCATTCTGCGGCACCAGAAAACTCGACGGCTTGCGGCTGGCGCAGTTTTCCTTGCAAGTGCTGCAATCGTGTGTACATTCACTCATGAAAAAGATCTCCTGTTTCAAAAAATTCCCGGCGGCTGAACCGGGTATCCGGGCTTGCTTTGTGCATTCCGCCGGAAGTATCCCTTATAATGTAGCACAAAACGTCAGATTTTTCAACATCAACCGCGAAATTGTCGTAAAAAAGACGGAAACGGTCTTCCCGGCAGGTTTTGGCACGGATTGAAGCATCGACCCGTCCGGGGGCAATGCGGTCAACTTCAGGATTTTACAGCAGAGATCGGCTGAGGAATCCCTCCACCATGTTCTGACGAACATGGTCCCCCTCCCTTCAGGCAAGGGAGGTATATGCTCCTCCGGAGCATACGACAGGTGGAAAGTCTTGCTGACAATTCTAACAAGCGAAAGAAATTATCCATTTGCCAAGGTCCCCCTTGCCTAAAGGGGGATGTCACGAAGTGACAGGGGGATTCGTATTTGCCATCGTACCCAGCCTTAAGTTGACAGCATTGCTCCCGGAGAGAGCTGTCGAGCAAAGCGAGACTGAGAGGGCTTTTCAGGCAAGAAAATTCCCCCGGCTGACCGCACCATCTTTAAGAAGTCCGTCATCTTCCTCCTGTTTTTCATCGTGACAACAATTTGCATTTCTTCTTGCTTTTTCCTGTGGCGCTTTCTATAATAGAACTATGAGATTACAACGGCACTCGCTTTACTTTACATCGGAAAGAGGTCCTGTTTATGCAGCATCCGCACAAAATCAGCAATCTGCAGAAGTATTACGCCTACACCATCCTGTGGAGCATCCTGACGCTGGTGACCAGCGGCTCGGCGGCGCAGACGTTCCTGCTGGAATACGGTTTGCCGGAGGATCGGGTCACATCCTTCTTCTCCGTCATGCAGCTCATCCAGCTGGCCACCATTTTCTTCTTCTCCCGCAGCTCCGACAGCGTCAAAAGCATCACCGGCTCGCTGACCCGGTCGCACCTGATGGACCTGCCCTATCTGCTTTTGCTGACGGTGCTGTGCTTTGCCGGCTTCGGGCAAGGGACTGTGTACGGGCTGCTGCTGGTGGCAGGCTGCATCTTCAGCGTCTCCGTTGGGCTGAACAATGTGCTGTCCTATAAACTGCCCTACCAGATCATTGATATGCACGACTACGCCCGGTTTTTATCCGTTTCCGGTGCGCTGGGCGGCATCTGCGCCGTCATTTTCTCGGTGCTCTCCCACTACACGCAACTGTCGCTGGGGTATTTCCCGGCCATGCGGCTGATTTATCCCATCGCATTGATTTTGTGGGCACTGTTCATGTTCTCCACCGCCACCATGAAGGAGCATCCCCCGGCGGCCCCGATCCAGAAAAAGGACCGCATCAATCTGCTGGCCTACAAGCCGTTCACGACGCTGATCCTGCCGAACGTGGCACGGGGCTTCTGTCAGGGCATGGTGAATATGTCCGTGGCCATCGGCTATTATACCGGGCAGATCGACGCACATTCCGCCAACTACGTCATCATCATCACCCATGTGCTGACCATCGTGGGGTCGTATTTCTTCTCCGTCATCACAAAGCACTTCAGCGACCGCCGTCTGCTGCTGGCGTGCAGCATCGGCATCGCCGCTACCCTGCCGTTCCTGGCGATGGGCGGCACGACCGGTTTTCTGCTCGTGTACGCGGTGCTGTATTTCTTCGTGCTGATTTTGAACAATGCCGTACCTTTTACGCTGACCCGCGTGATTGATTATAAGGTCATGGGTCAGTATTCCGCCGGACGGATGCTGCTCAATACGCTGGGCAACTCGCTGGCCGGATTTCTGTGCGTCCCCATGTTCCGTGTGATGGGTGTAATTCCCGCACTGGCATTGTCCGGCGGACTGCAGCTGCTGTCCGGCATCGGATATTATATTGTACTGACCCGCATGAAAAAAGCGAAGGAGGCTTCCGTATGAGCAAACGATTTCTGTGCTGGGATACCGCCGGCATGGCGCAAAACCGTGGTGTGCAGGTCGTCCCCCACAAGCCCGAAAAGAAAGACCTCGCCCTGATTTGCGACAACGAATGGGAAGGCGTTCACAATGGCTACGGCAGCATCGTACAGGTGGGCGACACCGTCCGGCTGTATTACCGTGCCGACCCCACCCGGCATCTGACGGACACGAAAACGATGTCTCCCGGCCGGGCAACCATCTGCGTGGCAGAAAGCCGGGACGGCGGACGCACGTTCCGGAAGCCCTGCATCGGCAAATACGAATACAACGGCAGTAAATGCAACAACATCGTGTACGACCAGCAGCGCCACGGCAAAGCCATTGACAATTTTTCCGTGTTTTACGACACCAATCCGGACTGTCCGGCAAATGAGAAATTCAAGGCGCTGTCGGAGCGGAACTACGGCCCGTCCAACGGCGGCGTGAAGCTGATTTACTTTGCCAGTGCCGACGGCTACGACTTCCGGGAAATCGGGCCTCTGCCCATCCGCGGCACGTTTGACACCTACAACGTCACCTTCTGGGATGCGGAAACGAAACAATATTTTCTGTATTACCGGGGATTCCACGGCAAGGCCGACGGCGAAGACCACCTGCGCTGGGCGCTCGTGAAGCCCGACGATATCCGGGACATCCGGGTCGCTACTTCGCCCGATTTCCGGACGTGGACCGAGCATGGCCGCATCGCCTTTGAAGAAGGTCAGGCCGACACCCCCATGTACACCAACCAGATCACGAAATATTTCCGCAGCACCGACACGTTCATCGGCTTTCCGGTGCGCTACAATGACCGCGCCGCAGAAAAACGCAACTTCGATTTCATGCCGCTGGCCGACCGGCACCGCCGCATCACGGAACTGTGGGGACGGGAAGGTACCGCCGTGACCGATTGCACCATCATGACCTCACACGACGGCTTCACCTTTGACCGCCGGGACGAAGCATTCATGACCCCCGGCCCGGAAAGCCGCACCAACTGGTGGTACGGCAACTGCTACACCGTGTATGGTCTGCTGGAAACACAGGCAGACGAAGACGGCGCGCCCAATGAGATGTCGTTCTACATGGGCGAAAATTACCGCATCAAGAACGTGAACTTCCGCCGGTACACCCTGCGGCTGGACGGCTTCTTCTCGTGGTATGCCCCGTACAAGGGCGGCGAGGTGCTGAGCAAAGCGGTGACGGTGAATGGCGACACGCTGAAAGTGAATTTTGCTACCTCGGCCGTGGGCGGCATGACGGTAGAACTGTGCGATGAAAGCGGCACACCGCTGGAGGGGTATGCGTCGTATGTGCTGTTCGGTGACAGCGTGGACCGCCCCGTAGAGTTTGAGCAGCCGCTGTCTGCACTGGCAGGACAGACCGTCCGGCTGAAGATCCGGCTCAGTGATGCCCATTTGTACTCGTTTGTGTTTGAATAAAGCAAAAAAAGCCTTGTGGCGGATCGCCGCAAGGCTTTTTTATTGCAAAATATTTTTATCGCAGTGCCCGGCCGCCGACGAAGACCCGCCGCACGAAATAATCGGGACTCAGCAGCAGAATGTCTGCCCGCTTGCCGCGCGCCAGACTGCCCACTTTATTGTCGATGCCCACCGTCCGCGCAGGAGTCAGGGACGCCGCCTTGAACGCCAGTTCCGGACGCACGCCAAACGCGATCGCGCGGCGCACGCACTCCATCAGCGTCGTACACGACCCGGCAATGGTGCCGTTGTCCAGTTCGGCGCGCCCATCCCGGATGGTGATGCGGTTGCCCGCCACATCCAGCGCCTGTGCGCCCTCCGGCTGACCGGTAATGAGCAGGCTGTCGCTGATGAGCGCCACACGGTCGCCCATCATGGCGAACGTGGAGCGTACAATGGCCGGGTGAATGTGCCGCCCGTCGCAGATCAGCTCGGCGGTCACACCGGGCGTATCCCACACCGCACCCACGACTCCGGGCGCACGATGCGTCGCACCGGTCATGCCGTTGTACAGGTGGGTGGCATCACACGCGCCGGCTTCAAAGGCACGGCGGGTGGTGTCATAATCTGCGCCGGTATGCCCTACGGCAACTGCCGTACGCTGACCGACCCACTTGATAAATTCCAGCGCACCGGGCACTTCCGGTGCTACGGCAATCAGCCGCACCAGCCCGTCCCGGTTCCACTGGGTAAACAGCGCCTTGTCCGGGGGAATGATCCACTCCGGCGGCTGGGCGCCGCACTTGGTTTTACTGAAAAACGGTCCCTCCAGATGGACACCGGGCACATACGATGCGTCCGGCAGGGGATTGGCGCGGTATGCCCGCACCTGCTCCATTGCCCGTTCGATCATATCGGGCGTCATGGTCATCATGGTCGGCAGCACCGTCGTCACGCCCCGGCGGGCTTCAAACTGCAGGGCTTTGCTCATATGTTCCGCATCGGCGGTGGAATAGTCTACCCCGGCCGCACCGTGGGTGTGGATGTCCACCAGTCCCGGTACCGCCAGCAGACCGGTGCAGTCTACGGTATACGGCTCGTCCGTCAGCGACAGCCCGATTTCAGAAATACGGCCGTCGGTGATGCGGATGTCGCCGCGCATCCATTCAAACTGGTCATTCAGAATCTGTGCATTCTTCAACAGCATCGGTTCTGCCCTCCTTCTCCCAGAGCGCCTTGCGGTATTCCGTGGGGGTCATGCCGGTTTTCTTGCGGAACACCTTCGTAAAATAGTTCTGATTGGAAAAGCCGCACTCGGTCGAAATCTTGTTGATGCTCTGGCGGGAGTATTCCAGCATTTTCTGGGCATGCTCCACCCGTACACGCGTAATGCACTGGTTGATGCCCTCCTGATAGCGTTCCCGGAAAGTATTGATCAGCGTGGCACGGCTGCAGAAAAACACGCTCCGCAGATGCTCCAGCGACAGCTGTTCGCGGAAATTCCGGTGAATGTACGAGCGTACTGCCGCAGGCAGGTCGGACTTGTCCGGGTTGAAGCGATTGCTCATGGAAATGTACTTGGCGCAGATGTCCATAATATGCATACAGGACAGCATCTTGTTCGGATCCTGCAGCGGCTGTTCCTGCAGCCGCTTGTACAGCGCCGCTTCGTCCACCGCATACGGACGCGCCGCCGCCCAGACTTCCTCGCGGATGTTTTCCGGCGCACACAGGTTCTGTCCCATCATCAGATAGCCGATCAGATTGCCAAAGCTGAACAGAGGTGCCACCGCTTCGTTCATGCCGAAGCTGCACCGGTAAAAGACGATCTCACCCGTTTCTTTTGCTTTTTCGAAAGCGTGTTTGTCCGAATCCTTGCACATCTGCAATGCGCACTCGTTGCGCTGCAATTCCGCGCAGAAGCTGCAGTGATCCGGCGGCCATGCCACCATCTCATGGAAGTGCGTGTCGTAGATGCTCAGACGCAGTCCAGAAATGTTGTGCAGTTCCTTCAGCACCGTCAATAACTCCGTATGGTTTTCCATCGATCCCGGCCTCCTTTTATTCATTCCGCAAAATCGGCAAACTGTGTACGATTTTACATATTATTATACACTATTTTCTTGAAAAAAAAAAGCCCCCGGACTATAATATATGTGGACAGTTTGCAAATTTTTTTGTTTCGAAAGGAAGAAATTGGTATGACACTGGTAATCATGGCCGCGGGTATGGGCAGCCGCTACGGCGGTCTGAAGCAGATCGACCCCGTTGGCAAGAACGGTGAGTTCATTCTGGACTACTCCATTTACGACGCCATTGCCGCCGGCTTTGACAAGGTCGTATTTATCATCAAAGAGGAAAATTACAACGATTTCCGGGAAACCATCGGCCGCCGCATCGAGCGCGCCATCCATGCCGAGTATGTGTTCCAGAAATCTTCCGATATTCCGGCACCGTACACCGTACCGGCCGGCCGCACCAAGCCGTGGGGTACCGCACATGCTGTGCTGGCTGCCGCTCCGGTGGTGCACGAGAATTTCGCCGTTATCAATGCCGACGATTTCTACGGCCGTGACTCTTTCATGAAGCTGGGCGCATTCCTGAAGAATGCGGATGCCGCTGCTTCCCCCGCTCCGTACTGCATGGCAGGCTTCATCCTGAAGAACACGCTGACCGAAAACGGCCACGTGGCCCGCGGTGTGTGCGTGACCGACAACAACCAGCATCTGGTTTCTGTGACCGAGCATACCAAGATCCAGCGTATCGACGGCGAAGTCAAGTCGCTGGTCAACGATGTATGGACGCCGCTCGACGAAAACTGCACCGTTTCCATGAACTGCTGGGGCTTCACCCCCGCCGTGTTTGACGCCATCCGCCGCGGCATGGACGCATTCTTCACCCAGCGCGTACCGCTGGATCCCATGAAGGCCGAGTATTATCTGCCGACCGTCGTCACCGAACAGCTGGAAGACAACACCTGCAACGTACAGGTGCTGCGCACCGAGTCCCGCTGGTACGGTGTGACCTACCACGCAGACAAGGCGCTGGTAGTGAAAACCATTCAGGATATGACCGATGCCGGCATTTATCCTGAGCAACTGTGGAAGTAATCCGGAAAGGACAACCGTTATGAATCTGCAAAAAGCCATCAACGCCTTCGCTTTTGAGGGTACGCCGTTCTATTCCGAGCCGTTCGGCTGCGGTCTGATCAACCGCACCTACGCTATTTACTGCAAATTCGAAAACGATCCTCCCATCCGCTACATGATGCAGCGCATCAACACCCACGTGTTCAAAGACCCCGAAGGTCTGATGGAAAACATCGTGAGTGTGACCCAGTTCCTGCAGAAGCAGATCGCTGCCGAGGGCGGTGATCCCACCCGCGGCACGCTGAATATGACCCCCACCAAGGACGGCAAGTATCTGTATGTTGACGAGGAGGGCGGCTGCTGGCGCGCCTATCGTCTGATTGAGCACGCCGTGTCCTATCAGTCCGTTGAGAATCCGGAAATCTTCCGCGAGGCCGCCCGCGCATTCGGTGACTTCCAGAAGAAGCTGTCCGCATTCCCGGCCGAGCGTCTGCACGAGACGATCCCGCAGTTCCACGACACCGCCAAGCGTTTCCGTGACTTCACCGCCGCCGTGGAGCGCAATGCCAGCGGTCGTCTGGCGCTGGTGGAAAAGGAAGTGGCCTTCATCCGCGCCCGCGAAGCCGATTGCTCCCGGATCGTGGATGCCATCGCCGCCGGCGATGTCCCGCTGCGTGTGACCCACAACGACACCAAGCTGAACAACATCCTGATGGATCCCGATACCGACCGCGCCGTATGCATTCTGGACCTCGACACCATCATGCCCGGTTCTGCGCTGTATGACTTTGGTGACAGCATCCGCTTCGGTGCCAGCTCCGCCGCTGAGGACGAAAAGGATCTGAGCAAGGTCTACATGAAGCTCGACCTGTTCGAAAAGTACGTCGAAGGCTTCATGGAAGGTGTGGACGGTCGCCTGACCGACGGCGAAAAGAAGCTGCTGGCCTTCTCTGCCAAGCTGCTGACGCTGGAATGCGGTATGCGCTTCCTGTCCGACTATCTGGATGGTGACGTGTACTTCCACACCAAGTATGCCGACCACAACCTCGACCGCTGCCGGACCCAGCTGAAGCTGGTGGCCGACATGGAAGCCAAGATGGATGAAATGGAAGCCATCGTAGCCAAGTATTGCTGAGTTTATTCCCCGTACAGGGTGTGCAGGTCTTCCTGCGCCTCCTGAAAGGTGTCTGCGGAAAACAAAAATTTGCCTCTGGGATCAAAGACTTCGATATGGCCTCTGTGGTAAATCATTCTGCATCCGTACATCATTTTTGTTTCCCTCTGCTTTCACTTTGATTTTTCCGCCGCTTCGTCACCGGAGCGGCGGTTTTTGTTTTCTGAATACATGATAACAGATATGATGTACGATATGCCGGACCGATTTTTCCGACATATCGGCAAAGCCCGGCAAAATCCGTCGTTTTATTTGCTTTTGTATATCCGCTGTGCTATAATGAAACCAACAACACGATGCAGGAGGGCTTACAATGGGACAATGTGAATATGCCGACGGTTTTCTGGACGGTTATCATTGCAAAAATCACAACAACGACAAGGTTCCGCGAGATATGGTGGAATACTACTGCACGATGTATACGCAGTGTAGCCACTGCCCATGGCGCGGCGGTGACGATGGCCCGCGATTGAGGGATCAGCGGGAGGCAGACCGGCAGGCACAGGAAGCGCGGGATGAGGCAGACCGGCAGGCAAAGGCCCGCCTGCAGCATGATGCGTATGACTACAGCGAAAATTCTTCCGACGGCAACGGCAGTATCAGCGGCGGCGGTGGTGGTGGCATCAGCGGCGGCGGCGGTGGTGGTGGAAGTCTCGGCTGTTCCGGATGGTCAAGCTTTCTTCTGTTCCTGATTCTGTGCGCCGCCGTATTTTTGCTTGTGTGGCTGGGTGATTTATTCGGCTGGCTCGGTCCATGGGCCACGATGCGGGTTCCCCCTGCTGCAGTAACCGAGGATCTGCGCCTGTATTCCATTTCCATGGATTCCGGGCATTATTTTGAGGTCCGCTCGGAGAAATTCAAAGACGACGGTTCCTGCTCCCTGCGTACGGAATATCGGTTCAATGAGGTTTATCTGGAGCAGGACAAGGCCTCCGTGTGGATCGGTCAGTGTGATTTGCTGGCGCTGAATACCGGCATCGTCTATGACTACACCTATGAGGAAGCCGAAGCGCTGATGCTGCGTCCCCTGCTGATCCAGCTGCAGGACACGGCGAAAGTCCCGCTGGACGGCCTGATGATGGAGATTTTTGATGCACGGGGTACGGAACTGCCCTGGATTGCGCTGGGGGACGGTCTGTATGCCGTATTTCTGCCCAATGACGCCGCCGATCAATCGCTGACCTTACAGGCCGCCGGATACCTTGACCGGCACATCCCGTTCAAGGGCGATGCGCGGCTCAGTAAAGTGATCGTGACGATGGCATAAAGCGGAGGACGATATGAAAAAGATTTTTGCATTGCTTTTGATCGCGCTGATGATGTTGTCGTGCGTCGGCTGCAGCCGCAGCGACGGCAAAGACGACAACGAGTCCGATGTGGAAACCGTAGACATCGGTGACAGCCGTTTTCTGATCGTGGAACTGGAGGGCAGCGGCGCCAATACGGCCCCCGTCGAGCTTTACCGCGTTGAAAAGTCCGGTGACAGCTATGCGGATGCCGAAGCCTGTCCGATCACGCACGACGGCGGGTTCCGCTACTATGCCCTGCTGCCGGCCGGCGGTACCTATCAACTGTATGTGACCCGCCCGGACGGACAGCGGCTCACCCGCCTGATCGTATTTGAGGACAGTCAGGTCTGCAGCATTCATATGTCACTGGATGCCAAGGACAACGGGAATTACCGCCCGCTGTGGCCCGAAACCCCGCACAATAATCCTGAACCAAACTAAAATACACCGCCGCAAACCGGACTTTCCCGGCCTGCGGCGGTGTACTTATTCATTTTGCAATTTTATTTGCTCAGTACCTTGATTCGGACATCCACTCCACGGAGCCAGTCAAGTGCATCATCGTCATCCACTTCCAGTGTACCGTCGCAGTACAGAATCATATTCCATTCCGGCGTAATCTGGTCTGCATTGGCCGTACTTTTCAGCGTATCGGGCTTGCGCTCCGATGTGATTTCCCCATCCCAGAACACCAGTGTACCATCTGCTTTCGCATAGCAGCCGCTGTCGGGGAACAGCCGGACTACTTGTGTGTCTCTGATCGCAGTCTCCGCGATTTCCGTTGTCCCGCGTTTGAGCGTGGTTTCCATCAAGGTGCCATCTTCCAGCAGGAACAAATACCCGTAGTATTCTCCACCATCTGCTGCTACTGCGCTTTTCTCACACAGTATAACTGTTTTCGGTGCCTGGTTGTTGGTCACCACCGCCGTTGCTTTTCCATCCGCCGTAACTACGCCGTTACCATTCACCAAGGCATCGGATTTTGCTGCCGATACATTCCAACCGAAGTAATACACATTGCCGTCGGTCGTAGCAAAGCCGTAGCCACCATCGGTATACACACTTCGGCGGCCGCCGAAGATGACCGACACCTTTTTCCCACTGAGCTGTTCTTCGATGCTCTGCCAGCGTCCGGCCAGATCAATGCGGTTGATTCCACCCACTTCATCTTGTGCCGGGTACGCGGTGGGGTTGTCTTTGCTTGCCGGATAACGCCTGGCCAGTTCATCCGCAGTCATATGCAGGTAGGATACCTTCCCGTCGGTCCACAGTACCCACAGTTCTTCCGTAAAGGTGTCTGTGAAAGACACGACCGATACCGCGCCCGATTTACCGTTCACGGTTTTCGCAGCACTGACCCATTCCATAAACTGTGGATTGATGTGAAGCTTACCGTCCGGATCAATATAGGCATATTGGCAGATGGTGTGGTGGTTCCACGCCTCGTTGATGGTCAAGCGAATGCTTTCCGGCAGCTGCGAGGAAAGGGTGCCGCTTTCCTGTGTACAGGAGGTCAGAAACAGCAGTGCGGACAAGAGCAATATGAATATTTTTCGCTTTGAATATCTCATGAACTTATCCCCTTTACACACAATTCAGTACGAAGCACAAACAAATGATTCACCATCTCCGGATATGTTGAAAAATCTCTCACGCTTCATAACTTTATATAAATAATACACTTTTTACCATTCTATAACAAGTGAAATTCTACACAAGAAAAAAAATTATTTTCGTACAGTATTTTTGTCCCTTTTTTTAGATTTCCATCCCTGTGTGACATTTTTGTAAAATAATGGTATGTTTTGTGTGAAAAATACACCGCCTCAAACCGGAATTTTCCGGCCTGCGGCGGTGTTTGTTTTATCAATGAATTTCCTGTTCCAGATGCCGGAACAATTCCGAGTGAAAAAAGTCCTCGATGGTGATTTCCAGTCCATCGCACAATTTTTTCACGGTAGATACGGTGGTACTGTTGTTTCTTCCGCTGACGATGTTGTTGACTGTAGATTGCGTGACTCCACTCAGTGTGCTCAATTTATTGACGCTGATATTCCGTTCCCGGCACAATTCCAGAATGCGTTCTTTTACTGCTTCACCGATATACATTCGTTTTATCTATTATTCTTCGCCGTTCCAGCAGTAGGTACACATCTTCGACGGGTCGATGCCGATGGCCTCCAGCATATCATCCAGCCGGTGATACTTCAGCGAGGTGAAGTTCAGCTTCTCGCAGATGGCATCCACCATCCGATGATACTTTTCGCTGTCCGGGTCGGCATACTCGCGCAGCACATCGTCGGACACGTCGCCGCCCTCCAGTTCCCGGATGACCCGGCGGGTGATCAGTTCCATCTCGGAACCGGAACGGGAAAAGCTCAGGTACTTGCACCCGAACAGCAGCGGCGGGCAGGCCGGACGGATATGCACTTCCTTGGCACCGCTTTCGTACAAAAACTGCGTCGTTTCCGACAACTGCGTGCCGCGCACGATGGAGTCGTCGATCAGCAGCATCTTCTTGTCCTTGATGAGATCGTGAATCGGCAGCAGCTTCATCTTGGCGATCATCTGCCGCTTGCTCTGATGCGTCGGCATAAAGGACCGGGGCCACGTAGGCGTATACTTGATGAACGGCCGGGTATACATGATGCCCGATTCGTGGGCATAGCCCATCGCGTGCGGCACACCGGAGTCCGGCACACCGGCCACGATGTCCGGCTGCACATGATCGCGCCGCGCCAGCGCACGGCCACATTCATACCGCGCTACCTCGACGTTCACGCCTTCATAGGAAGATGCCGGATAACCGTAATAAATCCACAGGAAAGTGCAGATCTTCATGTCCTTGCCGGGCTGTACCAGCGTCTTCAGTCCGTCACTGTCCATGACGGCGATCTCGCCGGGGCCCAGTTCCTTGTAATCGTGATACCCCAGATTCAGGTATGCAAAACTTTCGAAGCTGAAGCACATAGCATCGCTTTTGCGTCCGACCACGATCGGGGTCCGGCCCAGCTTGTCGCGGGCGGCATAAATGCCCTTCGGGGTCAGCACCAGCATACTGATCGAACCGTCAATTTTATCCTGCGCGTAGCGGATGCCCTCAACCAGATTCTCTTTCTGGTTGATCAGCGAAGCTACCAGCTCCGTGGGGTTGATGTCGCCGTTGCTCATGGCGAAGAAGTGGATGTTGTGTTCATCCATGATTTCCTTGGTCAGCGCCTCAATGTTGTTGATCTTGCCCACCGTGGTGATGGCGAACTGACCGTGATGCGACCGCACATACAGCGGTTGTGCCTCAAAATCCGAAATACAGCCGATGCCCATCGTACCGCGCATACTCTGCGCTTCACTGCTGAACTTCGTCCGGAACGGAGAATTGGAAATATTGTGAATGGCCTTATCAATGACATTGATCTCGGAATCATATACCGCCATACCTGCGCGGCGCGTGCCGAGATGGGAATGATAGTCCACGCCGTAAAACAAATCAAAAACGCAGTCCTCCTGCGAAACTACACCGAAAAAACCGCCCATAAAAAATGCTCCTTTGCGCGTCCTGCGCTGCTTTTGCTATCTGGTCTATGCTATATTATAGCGCAATCGCGTGAAAGTTCAAGACGAAAATACTCACAAAAATAAGCAAAAAAAATCCCCATAAAATGAAAAAAACAGCACATTTACTGTGCTGCTTCTGTCATCAACTGGTGGACACGAGGGGACTCGAACCCATGACCTCTCGCGTGTGAGGCGAGCGCTCTAACCAGCTGAGCTACGCGTCCATATTTGGTGACCCGGACGAGAATCGAACTCGTGTTACCGCCGTGAAAGGGCGGTGTCTTAACCGCTTGACCACCGGGCCATATGTGGTAGCGGTAGTCGGACTTGAACCAACGACACTTCGGGTATGAACCGAATGCTCTAGCCAGCTGAGCTATACCGCCACATTTATGCTCCGTTTGACTTTCTTTCGTCTGTCTCACAGCGCCTCTATAGTATATCGCATGAATTCTGATTTGTCAACCCCTTTTTTCAAATTTTTTCGTTTTTTTTGAGATTTTTTTCGGGCGGTTGAAACAGCGTTGTTCTTGTGCTATGATAAGAAAACCGGGGACGCATCCCCGGTTTTCTGTCGTTGTATCCGTATAAAAAGCAATCAGATCACCGAGGCCGAAATCATTTCTGCCCACGAGCAGACGCAGGTGTCCCGGAGTGGCAGCAGCCCCTCCTCCAGTTCATCAATGCGGTCGGTCTTTCCGTCGGCGTAATCCAGCAGGCGGTCACGGCAATGCTCCAGCCGGCGGCTCAGACCGCCCAGACGGGCATCCTGTATCTCAAAGCCGTAGGGTTTGTTGACCGTGAACCACTGATGGCGGTACTGCTCGTAGAAAATCTGCAGACGGTCGAGGCATTCGTTGTAGTCCTCCTCTGCCAGCTTCCGCAGATCGTCCCGGTCACCCAGATGATACAGACGGCGGGTTTTCTTTGCCAGATTGTACTTGACTTCCATCACGTCCACCAACGATGCCGCCGCTTCAAACAGAAATCCGCGGTGTTTGCTTTCCGCCGCACGGCGATGGAGCCGCTCCGCAAAGTCTGCGATGCGCGCTTCGTCCACTTCCGGTATATTGGCACTCATGGTACCGTAGAACACGTCATCGTACAGGTGTGTCTTGGCATAGTTGCAGGCACTGCGCTGGAAGAACGGCGATTCCACCGGCACATCCTCCCCGAAAATGTAATTGGGCAGGTCCAGATCCATCATCGCATCAAAATCTTCGCCGGTGATGGCACGGAATTTCGCTTTCATCTCCGCTTCGCTGAGATCATCGCCCAGCGCCGCAATATGCATCAGCGCGGGCAGAACGGACTCGTACGGACATTCGCCGCCGTTGTCGCCCCACAGGCAGAAAAATGCCTGACGCACCCCGTTTTCGATGCAACACGGAATCGCCACGGCATTGCGGCGCATACTGTACCGGTTGTGGGGGGTAAAATTGTTCCACGTCCACGCACCGCCGGAAAACCAGACGTTGTCTGTCAGCTTCTGCGTGGAACGCATCATGGCATTGTACTGCACGGGGTTGGTGCAGAAGTAATCCCAGTACACCATCCCGCAGTGTGGCGGCACCTGTGCCAACAGCTCCGCCGGAAACTCACGTTCCTCCGTGCTGCTGAACACGCCGGGACTCATGCTGAAAAACAGGTCATTGGCCATCATGATCTCAAAGCCGTATTTTTTCGCAATGTCGTTCACCCGGTTGAGATGGCGCATCAGCAATTCGTACGAATCTGCCGCGCCGTGACGGTCGCGGTACACGCCCAGTCCGATGTGGTGCGCTTCGTCCATGCCGATGTGCAGGCGGCGCCCGGAGAACACCTTGGCCACCGACGCGATCATCCGCTCGATGAGTTCATAAGTCTTCGGCTCGTCCACCAGCAGGATGTCCTCAATGTCGAATACTTTATGGCGGTAGGCACGCCACCGTTTCAGCGACCCCAGATGCGCCAGCGTCTGAATGCAGGGGATCAGCTCGATGCCCACCGAACGGGCATAGCCATCCAGTTCCCGCAGTTCATCGGCGGTGTAGCGACCCCGCTTATACCCGAAATACGGCTCGTCCTCTACTTCGTAGGTATCCTCCGTGTAGAGCATGGCCATGTTGTAGCCCATTTTTGCAATCGCATCAAAGAACTGCTTCAGCCGCGCCACATTCGGCAGCGAGTCACGGGAGCAGTCGATCATCACACCCAACGTATCAAAATGCTTCATGGAAATGCCTCCTTGCGGAAAGGTTTTTCTAATTTTACCAAAAATTATGTTATAAGTCAATCCCAAACAAAAAATGCACCCGGTGGTCTGTACCGCCGGATGCGTTTGAAATGGAGGCAATGTTGTCAGGTTGAGTAGGCCCTCTCCGTCAGCCCGTAGGCAGCGTTATCGAAGATAATGCGGACACCTCTCCCGGAGGGAGGGGCAAGGGGCTTTGCAGAGTTTCAGACCTGTTTCTTGGCTCTCCCTCCGGGAGAGCTGGCGAGCGTAGCGAGACTGAGAGGGCTTTTCAGGCGTGTCACGCCACCCAAAGCGTCCCCATCTCCCTTACAGGTCCAGCTTCATGTCGCCTTTGCGGATCCAGCCCAGTTTGCGGAACCACTCGGAGAATGCCAGCGACAGCACCGCAGGCAGAATGAAATGCATCAGCGCGATCTGCAGCAGAACCATCCACGGCTCCATGCCGCCCTGCACCATCGTCTCATATGCCATGATGGGGCCTACCAGACCGGCAGTGCCCATGCCCGCACCCGTCGCATTGCTGGTCATGCCCAGCACCACCGTAGACACCGGGCCAAGAATAGCGGAGGTCAGGATCGCCGGGAGCCAGATGACCGGGCGGCGCATGATATTGGCCACCTGCAGCATGCTGGTGCCAAGTCCCTGTGCCATGAATCCGCCGAATTTATTTTCGCGCCAGCTGGCCACCGCAAAGCCGATCATGTTTGCACAGCAGCCCACCGTCGCCGCGCCCGCCGCAATGCCGGACAGGTTCAGCACCACACCGACGGCGGCAGAGCTGATGGGCAGCGTCAGGATCATACCCATCAGGACGGAAACGATCACGCCCATCAGAACCGGCTGCTGCTCGGTACCCCAGTTTACCAGTGCGCCCAGTCCCGTCATGAACGTGGAGATGGGCGGCCCGATCAGCAGACCCACGGCACCGCCGGACAGAATGGATACCATCGGCGTGACGATGATGTCGATTTTGGTCTTGCCCGCCACCAGACGGCCCGCTTCTACGGCCACCATCGCAGCAATGAATGCACCCAGCGGTTCACCCGGTCCGGCCAGCGTCACCACGCCGCCGGCAAAAAACGTACCCGCCAGAATCTTGGCGGCAAATGCGCCCACCATACCGGCCGTTGCCGCCGACAGCAGCACATACACCGGGGCTTTCAGCCGCTGTGCCACACCGATGCCGATGCCGGCGCCGGTCACAGCCGATGCCGCTTTGCCCATCAGCACGATGGCCTCACCCACCGTGCCGGGGATCATTGCACCGATCTGCGCCAGAATGGTACCGATGATCAGCGTTGCAAACAGCCCGGAGGCCATACCGCTCATGCCTTCAATAAAAATGTGGTGCAGTACCCGCACGACCGGGTTTTGTTTCTTACTCATGTTTATTTCTCCTTTACACCCGTCTTTCTATGTGTCTTGACATATTATACGCTTTTTCAGGACTTTTGTATAGTCTCTGCTTCTACAATCTTTTCCGGAGATTTGCCCGGAATTTCGATATTTTGAACAAGAGGATGTGTTTTTTATGAATCCACAAGCATTCAACCACGGTTTTCCCTTTAACAGTCTGGGCATGACCCATCGTTTCGCCGCCGAGGTGGTTCGTCCGGGCGACCTGTGCATTGATGCCACCGCCGGGCGCGGGCGGGACACCGCCTTTTTGTGCGGGCTGGTCGGTCCCTCCGGACGGGTGCTGGCATTTGACATCCAGCCGGAGGCTGTTGCCGCCACCCGGACGCTGCTGGATGAAAAGGGGCTGACGCAGGCCGAGGTATACTGCGACAGCCATCACAACATGATGCAGTACGCTGCTCCCGGCACCGTCCGCTGCATTCTGTTCAACTTCGGCTGGCTGCCCGGCGGCGACCACGCCTGCTACACCCGGCCGGAGACCAGCATCCCCGCCATCGAGGCCGGATTGGAGCTGCTGATGGAGGACGGGCTGATGAGCCTGTGCATTTATTCCGGTGGAGTCAACGGCTACGGCGAACGGGACGCCATCCTGCAGTACGTGGAAACCATCGATCCCAAGCGGTACACGGTCATCACCACACGGTTCGCCAACCGCACCGGCGACCCGCCGATCCCGGTGTTTATTGTCAAGCGCGGATAAAAAAAGCCGATGCGCAGTATGCTCTGCACATCGGCTTTTTGCGTTATTTCGATTTCGTCTGCAGACGCCACATCGACTCGCCTGCCGCACCGTCGGTGTAGATCACGATCAGATTGCCCACGGCGAAATCCGTCATTTCGGCCGTCTTCCACGAACTGCCCGAAGGGATGAACAGCGGCACGCTGTCCTTCAGCGTATGCGTCTTCGTGTCCGTGGTGGGGGTATACTGATCCATGGGAAATTCCTGCATCACCAGATACGAAGTCACCTTGGAGGAGGAACTATCCTCCGGCTGGGAGGTTTCATCCTTCCGGTACACCTGAATGGTGATGGTCCGGCCG
This sequence comes from Clostridia bacterium, assembly GCA_017462405.1. Lineage (GTDB taxonomy): Bacteria > Bacillota > Clostridia > Oscillospirales > Acutalibacteraceae > RGIG4076. Next base: position 27,109 of record JAFTRF010000300.1, read on the forward strand.
TCAATTTCCTTGATGATGCCGACAATGGGGTCTTTCTTTTCCACGATTTCCGCCGAGGCTACACCGCCGCCGGCACCGTTGGCGATGAATCCGCGCAGATCGCAGCCGGTCAGCATCACACACAGCATCAGAACCAGCATCAGCAGACCCGCCGTTTTCAGAGATTTCTTCATATTCATGGACTCCTTTCCCATGGAATGGGTAATTTTTTCATTCGGTACGCTCTGATTTCTATTATAAGCCAAATCCATGAAAAAATCAACGGGGAAAATGGAAATCGCACCATCGGAAATGCAAAAGTGACGAAAACGCAAGATTGTCTTCTCTGAATCCCCTTATGTTCCCTCCGGCACCGGTACGGTGTTGATTTCCGGCACAGACGGATGGGCTTTCAGAAAGATGGTGGACAGCACCCGCACTTTCTCTACGGCAGACAGCCATTCCAGCTCTGGCACATCTGCCGGATACTGAAGCGTCCCATCCTTGTATACGACCACCAGTTCCTGCGTGACCTGATCGACCTCGCCGCCTTCTTTCAGCGTGATCTCATCCGGTCCGTCCACAAATTCCGCATAACGCACCAGCCGGTTGTCCACCGTCAGCCCGTAACCCGCCTCCGGGAAAATCCGGACGTACTGCTCGTCCAGCGCCCGGTAGAGCATCTGGATTTCCAGATCCGTTTTGTATTCCATCCCCGGTCGGATTTCCATATTCGATTTGATCTCCAGCCGGCCATCGGTTTTCAGGATCACATAATCTGCCGCCTGCACGATTTTTTCGCCGTTGGACCAAAGGTTCCTCCGCAGGAGCGAACCATTCCCCAGCCTTCGAATCTCCTCCACACCGTAGCGCAGCTGTACCCGATTCTGACCGGCGCTTGCAATAAAGTATTCGCCGGCCTGCGCCTTCAGCGAAATATATTCCGTTTTGCTGTTATGCGCCGTGTCCGGCTTGCCGGTGTACATTTCAATGGCATACGTCGGAGTCGGAAAGTAAATCAATGTACCATCCGTCATCAGCATGCCGTAGCTGCCGTTTGCCGTGGGACCGTTACCAAACAGCCATTCCGCTTTCTGGTCTTTCAGCAGGGCATCCCAGCAGCGCCAGCGCATCAGCTGTTCCTCCCGCGCCTGCCATTTGTCATTCACAAAATAATCGTATTCATGCAACGGCGGAGCGTCGTCGAACCCCCAAGACGGCTCAACAATCAGTTCCGGTTCCTTGCTGTGCTGATATTTTTCCCGGAACGCTTCTTCGGTCGTGTGGAGATACGTGATGGTGTAATCCTCCCACAAGATCCACAGCTCCTGCGGTCCGTCCGGGTTGTCCGCTGTCCATACGGATATGGCGCCATATTTCCCCTCATACTGCGCCGCCTCAGGCACCTCCGCCAAAAAGTCCGGATTGAAATAGAGACGCCCGGCGTCGAGGCACGCATTGCGGCAGATGGTCTGATAATTCCACTTCGGGTCAAAAGTCAGGTTCAGGTCTTTGTATTCCTTTTCGCCGTCCGGATTTTTCAACGAATCCTCCGGCACCAGACTTTCGGCCAGCGCGACTGCATCCAGCGCCACGGCGCTTTCGCCTTCCAGCTGGAGAATGAACAGATATTCGTTCGTAACCCACACCAGCACGTCATTCTGATCCCATTTGCTCCGGTAGCCGACGTATTCTCCGATCCGGACCGTTTCCCACGTACCGCTGGAAGGCGTTCTGCTCGATGACACCGAGAAGGTTCTCTGCCGCAAGGTCACCGCGTGTCCTTCCCACGTTTCCCACCGTTGTTCCATGTACGTTTCGGTAATCCAGTTACCATAATTGTCCATTTGTCCGCCGGGTCTTCTGTGTACCAGATGGAATTTTTCCGGCAGCGCAGCCGGGGTATAGATCGTTTCCAGTTCATCGGGTGCGGGATCCTCCAGCATGTGGGTCAGCACCCAAAAGCCATACCAGTTATTGTTCTGTTTTTCGTAGCGCAGAAGCGGCTGATTAGGGCGAATCGCCTCTACCGTAATCACCGAGGTGAAAAACACCACCAGCACCGCCGGCAATACCGCCGCGCGCCTCCACATTGCACCGCCCCACACAGACCGGGCCTCCGCTTTGGGTGCCATGGCTTTGTCGCATTCCGCGATGTATTTATCGTCGATTTCTCCGATGTATTGCAACAGTTCCGTTTTCTTCATGGCACGATCCCCTCCTTCTGCAGACGCACTCTCAGATCTTTCCGCACGCGGAACAGGATGCTCTTGACTTTGCTCTCGCTCAACCCCAGCCGCTGTGCAATTTCCTCAATGGAATACAGATGCCAGTACCGCGCTACGAACACCACCCGCTTTTCTTTGGGCAATCCGCCCACAAAGCGGTTCAGCAGCCGGAGCAAGGCGTTCTCGTCCACCTGCATTTCCACCGTTTCGCTGCCGGCAACCACCCCGCCCAGTTCCTCCAGCGATACCTCCGCCTGTCCGCCGCCGCGCTTCTGCGCATTGCGCTTGTCCAGCCGGTTCAGCGCCAGATTCCGCGTGATGCGCCCCAAAAAGCATTTCAGACTTTGCGGGCGTGTCGGCGGCATCTGATTCCACGCTTTCAGATACGTATCGTTCACGCACTCCTCCGAGTCCCATACGTCCTGCAGGATCCGCATCGCAATTTCCTTGCAGTAGCCGCCGTATTGTTGTCCGGTCGCCGTGATCGCTTCTTCCGAACGCGCAAAATACAGATTGATGATCTGTTCATCGGTCATGCTTGTCCCCTCCTTTTGATGGATCTCTCCTGCTTATACAGACCGGATTTTTCCATAGCGGTTGCACGAAAAACGAAAAAAGCGGAGAGAACTTGTCTCCCCGCTTTCGCGCAATTATTTCTCAAACGGACGCACCGGAACAATGCAGTGCTGGGGGCAGACGCTTTCGCATTTGCCGCAGCCGGTACATTTTGCCGGATCCACGGAAGCCAGATTGTTGACCACCTTGATGGCACCGGCTTCGCAATTCTTCTGACACTTCATACAGCCGATGCAGCCTGCGGTGCAGACCTTGCGGGTGATGGCACCCTTGTCCTTGTTGGAACAGCGCACCATTGCGATCGCATCGTTGGGCACGATGGCGATCAGCTGCTTGGGGCAGGCCTTCGCACACTTGCCGCAGGCGATGCACTTGTCAGGGTCTACGTGGGCAATGCCGTTGCACACGGAAATGGCACCTTCGGGGCAGACCGCCGCGCAATCACCGAAGCCGATGCAGCCGTACGAGCAGCTGCCCGGACCGCGGAACATCTGAACCGCCGCCGCACAGGTGCGGATGCCGTCGTATTCCATCCGGTCGGAGGTCCGCTCACAGGTACCCATGCAGCGCACGACCGCCGTCTTGGGCTGCACGTCCACAGCTTCTGTGCCGAGGATGGCTGCAATGGCTACTGCGGCATCCTTGCCGCCGGGTGCGCACAGACCGGGCTGTGCTTCGCCCTTGGCCAGTGCCGCCGCATAACCGGAGCAACCGGAGAAGCCACAGGCACCGCAGTTGGCACCGGGCAGGGCCGCCTCGATGGCTTCGGCCTTTTCATCCACCGGCACCGCCATCAGCACAGATGCGATGGCCAGACCCGCACCGGCCACCAGACCGATGCCGGACACCAGCAAAATTGCCAGTACAATGGGATTCATACTTCAACCGCTCCTTTCCTCAGGCGAACAGACCGTCCACCACGCCCTGGAAGCCCAGGAACGACACTGCCAGCAGCGATGCGGCGATCAGCGTAATGGGCAGTCCGCGCAGGGACTTGGGGATGTCGCAGGTTTCCAGCCGGCCGCGTACACCGGCGAACAGCACCATCGCCAGCATAAAGCCCAGACCGGAGCCAAATGCGTTGACCAGCGCGTGCGCATAGCCGTAGGAGGCCGTTTCTTCCGCCTTGGTGATGACCAGCATCGTCACGCCCAGCACGGCGCAGTTGGTGGTGATCAGCGGCAGATAAATGCCCAGCGCATTGTACAGGGACGGGACGAATTTCTTCAGGAAAATTTCGATGAGCTGCACCAGCGCGGCGATGATGAGGATATACACCACCGTCTGCAGGTATTCCAGTTCATTGGGCACCAGTACGTAATAGTAAATGGGCCACGTCACCGCCGTGGACAGCACCATGACGAAGGTCACGGCCGCACTCATGCCAACTGCGGTGTTCAGCTTCTTGGACACGCCCAGGAACGGACAGATGCCCAGAAACTTGCACAGGATGTAGTTTTCCGTCAGGATGGCTGCCAGAAAGACCGCCACCAACGATTTAAGCATTTCCATTGTCAGCCACCTCCTTGGATGCACATTCGGTTTTGCTGCACTTGTCCTTCATCGGGCAGCCGCCGCAGCCTGCGGTCTGCTTTTCGCCGTCCTCGCCGGCCAGCTTGTTGGCCAGTGCCACCAGCAGACCGAATACGAAGAAGCCGCCGGGAGCCAGTACGAAGATCAGCATGGGTTCCACCACGCCGAAAGTTACGTCGATGCCAAACCACGTGCCCGCACCCAGAATTTCACGGATGGAGCCCATGAGCAGCAGTGCGCAGGTAAAGCCCACGCCCATGCCCAGACCGTCCATGATGGAGGGCAGGACCTTGTTTTTGCTGGCGAACATTTCTGCACGGCCGAGAATGATGCAGTTCACCACGATCAGCGGCAGATAAATGCCCAGCGCTTCGTCCAGTGCCGGTGCAAACGCCTTGACGATCATCTGCACCATCGACACAAAGCCGGCGATGATGGTGATATAGGCCGGGATGCGCACCTTGTCCGGAATGACGTTCCGCAGCAGCGAAATGACCGCATTGGAGCAGATCAGCACCAGCGTAGCCGCCGCACCCATGCCGATGGCGTTGCTGGCCGCGGTAGTGACTGCCAGCGTGGGGCAGGTACCCAGCACCAGCCGCAGTACGGGGTTTTCTTTGATGATACCTTTGGAAAATTCGTGGAACAGACCGTTTTTCTTTTTCATGTCAGTTCTCCGCTCCTTCCTGTGCGCGGAAAATGGTGACCGCGTCGTTGACCGCCTTGACCACCGCGTTGGAGCTGATGGTGGCGCTGGAAATCGCCTCGATGCCGCCTTCCGCCGGGGCTGCCGTACCGAACTTGTACACCGTATACTTGTTGTTGCCGGGGATCATGCCCAGAAACTGCCCCCAGAAGCTTTCCTTGGTGCAGTTGGCGCCCAGACCAACGGTTTCGTTGTGGCTGAGGATGCTCACGCCGGTCACTTCGCCGGTGACAGCGATGCCGGTCATCACGCGCACCTTGCCGCCGTAGCCGCTGGTTTCCGTAATGATGACGTAACCGGCCTTGGCACCGTCGGCATCCTTGCCGATGTACAGCGTATCGCTGAGGGCTTCAAAGCTTTCTGCCGTGGTCAGCACCTCGGCGCGGGCACTCTGCTCCGCTTCTGCCGCCAGCTGTGCAATGCGCTCCTTGGTCAGTGCATCCACACCTCCCAGACCAGCGGTAACGATCAGACAGATGATCATCAGGGTCAGGGCCGGGCGCAGAATGGTTTTCAGATCCAGTTTCATGCCGCCTTGCCCCCTTTCTTCAGCGTGCCAAACGCCTTGGGACGGGTCAGGTCCTCGATGTGCGGCACCAGTACGTTCATCAGCACGATGGCGTAGGACACACCCTCCGACAGCGCGCCAAACTGGCGGATGATGACCGTGATCAGACCACAGCCGATGCCGAACACCCAGCGGCCGGCCGGGGTCACGGGCGAGGTAGTGTAGTCCGTTGCCATGAAGATGGCGCCGAGCATCACACCGCCGGTCATAACGGCTGCCAGCGGATCGCCGCCCAGCAGGAGGGTCATCAGTGCCACCGTACCGATAAAGGTCAGCGGGATCACTGGGGAAATCACCCGGCGCATCAGCAGATAGGCAAAGCCGATCAGCAGCGCCAGCACGCAGGTTTCACCGATGCAGCCGCCGTGGATGCCCAGAAACAGCCGCAGGTTGCTGACTTCCTCGCCCCGGCCCAGCTGGACCAGCGGAGTTGCCGAGGTCACGGCATCCACCACGGAGGACGATTTATAGTAGAACGGCTCCACCCAGTTGGACATGGCCGCCGGGAAGCTCACCAGCAGAATCACACGCGCCGTGGCCGCCGGGTTCACGAA